>CAYJHU010000007.1:0-20693 GCA_964369655.1 uncultured Desulfovibrionaceae bacterium
AACACCCTACGCGCCATGCCAAGCTGTTCATATGATGTTATTTTTTGCCATTTAGTCTTTGAATTTGTGGATAATCCCAAGGAGATTTTACAAGAGCTCATCAGGCTTTTGAAGGATGACGGCTTTCTTTCCATCGTGCGCCATCATCGCAATGGGCGCATTATTCAAACGGTGTTGCAAGAATATGATTTGGAGGCGTGCAAAAAACTTTTAGAGGGTGAGCCGGCCTATTCCAGCGCCTTTGGGGATATAAAATATTATGAAAACAATGATTTAATTAATTGGTCAGAACATGCTTTAAGCATTGAAAAGATCTTTGGGGTGCGTGCGCTGGCAAGCTTGCACAGTGCTGAATTGCAAAAGAGTGAAGGATGGGTACAAAAGATGTTTGAAGTTGAGTGGGAGTTACTCAAGCGACAGGAGTTTGTTGATATATCTTATTTTAATCACCTAATCCTTAAAAAAATCAAAGACTAATCCGCATAGGCAGGGATTATTCTGACTCTTGCACCTTGATTTTTTTGTTACTGTCATTTTCTTGTACTGTATCCTCTTGAACTGCGTTTTCTTCCTCATTTTTCGAGGGCAGGCATAATTCCTTGTGGATATAATATTGTCCAAAGTTGGCATTATCGCCCTGCGGCACTTGCAGGCCAAGGCGCATTTCTTGGTTAATAAGGATAGGCCCGACTAGGTTAAGGCTGGTTTCTTCGGGTTTGCCCTCAGGAATAGATACGGTGACCAGCACCACCACTTGCTCTCGGCTACGAATGCGCAAAAGTTTTTGCTCCGCATCGCCCACTTTAATTTTGTAATCATCCAAAAAAGAATACGGATCAGAAACAAGTAAGCCAACATCCGGCCGATCCATACTTTGCAATACAAGAAAGGGCACATCAGGGCGCATTTGCAACAATATAAATTCATGCAAGCCCTCAAAACCTGCAAGGCCACGCGGAAAGTAGACAACTTTATCCAAATTCACACTACGTAGCCCAAGACGGGTCTGGATTTCTACTTCGTTTTTTCTTGCCATAAGCTTGTCACCAACAAAAGGTCTTCATTACGGGTTTCTAGAGCGAGGCGGTTTTCTTCCTTAACACGTTGATACACTTCTTCCCTGTAGACAGTCATGTCATTGGGCACATCAATACCAAGCTTCACCTGCTTTCCTTGCAGGCTTAGCACTCTGATGCGTATGTTTTCCCCAATATAAATACTTTCGTTGGGGCGGCGTGTAAGTATGAGCATAACAACCAGCTTATTTATAATATAACGTGATTAATAATATTACGAGTTTACGGACAAAGTCAAGCATATATATTAATTAGGGTGCATAGTATATAGATATACATGCAATCTTAATAATCAGTGTTTCCTTATATATACTTGGTAAGGTTTAGCTGTAATATCATGGAAGAGGACTGCAAAACCGTAGAATAGGTTAGCTCGTCCTTAGCCAAGTTATTAAGAAGCTCCGTTAAATCTATATCTTCAGTATAACTTAATCTTTCATTTTGGTCTAGCTTTTCATAATCAAGCATATCTTCAGCCAAATCAAGGCGATTTACAAGCCCGCCAACTCTGGTATCTTGGGTCAAAATATGCTCATGGGCAGCGGTAATGGTCACAAGACTTTCACCTATGCCGTCGGATTCATTATTTTCACAATAGGCAATGAGTTTGCCCACCGCTTCAAAGAGATTAGGCCCGTCTACGGTTTCACCATTATATTGCCCGCCAAAAATATCCTTACCCACTTGGTTTACAGGCACATAGGTATTTTCCATAATTTCATAGCCAAGCTCGGCGCGGTCAGGGTGAATAACCATTTGCGTACCGGCCGGCATCACTGTGGTGCCACCTGCTTGAGTTGAAAGTTCCATAAAGCCACCAGGTACGGCCACTGTGGCACTGCCAGGAGGATCCGGCACTTGGCTTGTGGCTTTTACCCAAGTTTGGCCGCTGTCGGTACTGTAAGAATAGTTAATCACAGCGCCGGCAGTGTTTAAGTCCACATCTTCATCAATACGCACGGCGGTATTTTGTGAAAAAATACCATGCGCATTCATGGAGATATCTTCAGGGCCATTGAGCATGTCTACGCGCCGCGGCTGCATATCCATGGAAAAATTCGCCGCCAAAACAGAAGTGGTAGAGTTTGTAACATCTAGCTCCACGGTGGCATTATTTCCTTCATGATCTTCAAAGGGCAAAAGCGCCGTGCCATTGGCAGGATTCGGCACAGTGGTAGTGCCTGCCACCCAGGTTACCCCGCCGTCAAGGCTGGTTTGATAAGAAATAGTACTGCCGGGGGCACGTAAATCCGCATCAGCTGTAAGCTCAAAGAGTACATTGTCGGTAAGTTCAGCGCGCACATCGGCCTTAAGTCCGGGGATGCCATTTTCTGTCACGGCATAGGCGCTGGTGTCGCTGTCGTCACCTTGATATACAGCCGTAGGATATAAGTATAAATAGGTGCCGTCAGAAGAATATGTGCCCTCTTCGGGAGCTTCGATGGTGGCGGCGGTCACTTGTGTGCCGGGTTGCAAGCCTAGGGTCACGCCTTCCATGCTGAGGGAGGTTTCACCGGCGGCAAGGCTGCCTTGCGTCCAGGTTTCTCCGCCATCTTTGGACCATTGGTAGTTAAGCGCATCTACGCCCACTTCGCCGGTACTCAAAAATTGCACGGTCATGCTTTTGTCTGCAACGCCGCTCACTGTGGCATTGGAAAGATCCACATCAGGGTCACGACTCATAACGCCCATGCCCTCTTCAAAGGCGGTGCCTTGATAATTATGCCCACCAAAGATGGCATTATCTTCAAATTCCACATTGGAAAGATTGACCAGTGTGCCAAAAAGCTCTTCCAGCTGATAGGCAATTTGCTGTCTATTTTCCGGTGTCATGGTTTCGGTGGCGGCTTGTTCAGCCAGCGTTTTAATTTCTGCAATGGTGGCGCTCACCTGTTGCAAGGTGGCGTCGGTCATCTCAAGCCAACCGCGAGCTGTGTCCAAATTGCGTTCATATTGTTCTGTTTCTTCAATTCTTGCACGCGTATTTAGCACCAGAGCTGTACCAGCAGGATCATCCGAAGGCTTATTAATTTTCTTTTGCGTACCACCTTGCATGGTGCTTTCCATAAAATCAGTCAAACTTGTCTGCATATTTTTCAAGTTTGTGTCATAAATCATTGAATTAGATACACGCATAAAGCCTCCTTTATTGCTTCAAACCAAGTAAGGTTTCAAGCATCTGATCGGCGGTAGTAATCAGCTTGGCCGCCGCAGTATAGGCATGTTGAAACTTAATAAGGTTAGCCATTTCTTCATCAAGGTTTACACCGGAAACGGCTTGTTGTTGATTACTCAAATCATCGGCAAGAGCCTGATTATATTCATAGTTAGTTTGTGCAGTACGCGTATCGGCACCCACGCGCGAAACCAAAGTACTGTAATATTCCACAATACTTTGATCTGTAGTGGTGCGCCATGGAGTGTAAACATTCACGTCCTGCGTAAAAAGCCCACCGATATTATTGGCAAGGGCATTGTCACCTGGGTTCAGCTCATTGTCACCGTTTACATAACCGGCATTGATGCGATTGTGATCGGTGTGCAGTTGACCATTAACGGCAATATCCGTGGCGTCGGTGCCTTGGAAAAAGGTATTAATCCCAAGGGCAGCCATAAGTCCGCTGGTGTCTTCACCAATGGCAAAATCTAATGGCGGATTGCCGGCGGCATTGCTGGTGAGGTTTAGCTTGCCATCAATGATTTCAGCTGTGAGCTGGCCGGCATAGGTGGTATTGATGGCATCACGCACATCTTGCAAACTATGCACGGCAGGGTCAAAGGTTTGCACGCCGGCAGTACCGGCATCAAAATCCAGATTTACGCCTTCCATATAGGCACCGGTATCTGCATTATAAAAGTGAAATTGAATGGTACCACTTTCGATGCGATTATAAAAATTTAAGCCACTTTGCGGTGTGCCAAGAGGTATGGCAGTATCGTCCACATATTCCGTACCGGCATAAAAATTTTGAAAATCAAGGCCGGCGCCTTCGCTATGTAAACGATTTATTTCCCAAATCATGGATTCATTCAAGGCATTTAGCTCATCTTCATACACACCGATATGATTATCACGCACGTCAAAGTATGAAGTAAGCGTGCCACCGGTGAGACGGTTTTGATTTTCTATACCGCTAAAGTCAATTTGCGGAGTGATATTTTGTGGGCCGCGCGTAGGCTCAATGAAATATATACCGGTCTTAGGTACAATCTGAAAACGATCACCTTCAGTGAAGTTTTGCAAGGCTAGTGTTGGATCGGCAGGATCGGAAGAGCCAAAGGAAATTTTCAAATCATGCACTTGCACAGGGTCAATACGCCCATCACCGTCAGTATCGGTCACTTGAAATTCTTGAATATTACCGTCGGTATCACGTAACCACGTCTTGCCGCCGTCCAAAGACACACGGTAAGAAGGCGGAGGCACATCACCCACATTGCCACCATTGGTCATTTCTACGGTGTATTCATAAGAATCTTCGCCCTCAAAGAGTATTTCCCCTTCATAAGTAGAGGTGGAGAGCAGATTATTCTCGGCGCGCGGGCCCAAAAATGCCAATTCAAAGGTTTGACTCCCCTGCACTAAGGGCAGACCGGAGCTGGTGCGCACCACATATTCACCGTCAACGGTGGTTTCGGTCTTAATGTCCAAAAGCGTAGCAAGCTCACGCACCGCCACATCGCGCTTATCCAGCAAATCATTGGGATTGCTGGTATTTGGTATGGTATTGCGCATAATTTGCTCATTCAAATCCGCAATGGATTCAATAAGCTCATTGGCTCTGTCCACGTCTACCTGAATGCTTAAATCCATCTGATGACGAATATCATCAAGATCGTCCATGGTTTGGTTCATAAGCAAACCAAGGTTATCCGCCAGCGTAATTAAATTTTGACGTGTGGCAGGATCATCGGGACGCAAGGCAAGGTCTTCCCAAGCCTTAAAGAAAGCAGACATGGCATCGTTGATACCGGTACGGTTGGATTCGTTGAAGATGCTTTCCACCGAAGTCATGGTCTGGGTTTGCTCTTCCCAGCGCGAAGCCTCACCTGATTTATCAAGAAAGGACACTTCCACAAATTGGTCAAAGCGGCGTAAAACCTGAACGGCATCTACACCAAGCCCCTGCGCACCGGGCGAACCCGTTAAAGCATAGGCATCTTCAAGCTCCACGTACTGGCGGGAATAGCCGGGAGTATCCACGTTAGCAATGTTATTACCCGTGGTGGCTATGGTGGCTTGTTGCGCGTTAAGCGCCGATTGCCCAATGTTCATTAAGTGATTAATGCTCATCTATAACCTCCCGGAAATAAGCGCGGCATCGGGCCTGCGTGTGCCCATATAGCCACGACGGCCATAGGTAAGGGAGGTTTTGGGCGTCAGCTGAGAGTGTAATTCATTCATAATGCGTTGACGCTGGTCAAGCAAAGCCAAGGAAAGCTGCGCATTACGCGAAGCCGCGCGGGCGGCCTTTTGTTCGCATTTGTCAATTTCTTGAAAGATATCTAAAATTTCTTTGCCTTGATCTTCCGGCAAGAGAGAGGCATAAACCTTAACTTTTCCGCCATCAAGCATTTCTTTTACTGAGATTTTTTCTTTTGCCATCTGGCGAATAAGCTCATGGATGCTCATTTCGAGGGAGACAACCTTGTCCGTTTTGCGCTCGCGCAAAAGTGCATACTCTTCTTCAAGCAAATGAACAAGTAATCTCATGGCTTGTCTTTGACGATTCAGTGCTGTGCGTATGCGTTGGTACATGGTTTTCTCCGTTTTTATGGGGAACTTTCTACCCCTTTTAGGTCTTGTAGGTAATTATTTGCAAAAATTATGCCTACACATCCTTCTTCTGAGACATTATGGGACGAGGTGGCACAAAGTGCGTGCCTAAACTTTGAAGAGTTTCTTCTCTTTCACCTTTAGGTTGGCCTTGATTGCCTGTTGAAGTTTGCGCGGCATTGCCACCAAATATGGAGCGCACAGGAGGTGCGGCTTGCACGGTGGGCGCTTCTGGTTGTGCTACTGCAGCATCAAACTGCGAAGTGGCTGGCACATAAGGCTGATTCGGCACAGCTGGCGTTGCAGGTACATATGGCATAGATGGTACAATTGGCGCACCCACAGTATGCGCATTAACAACTTGTGCCTTTGCAGCTTGTGTATTAGCTGATACAGCTTGATGAGCCTGCGGCGCAGGCTGTACATGCGAAGCTTGCGGAACATTCATGGGCATAGGCTGTTGCGGAACTGCTTGCGACATTGCGGTTGAGTTTGCGTTAGCATTTATTTTTTGCATAAGTGCTTCACGTACCAGCTTTTCTGTGTCGCCGCGGCGTTCATTTTTTGGAATGTTGGTGGTATAAGTAGTACGCTTAATGGGCGAGGGTGCTCCATTATTATTTGCGTTATTGGCTACATTATTAGCAACATTCATAGCCGATTGCATGGGCGGCATAACGCCTTGCGCCGGTAGATTGGTGCTAGCTAACCTTTGAGCAAGTTGCGCACGCTCAGGCCCCGTCATGCTTGCTTGCATATGGGCAATGGTTTGCGCTGGGTTGGCAATTACAGGAGCCGCTTGCGGTGCTACTTGCGCAGCAGCGCCCACATTCATTTGATTTTTTTGCTGTAAGCCAGTAAGATACTGCTGAACCACGCTGGAATTATTAGCATTTTGGCTAGCATTTTGTGCTTTGCTCTCTGCTTGCGCTTGCACGCCAGATATAAATTGACGCAATGCGCTGTTGTCATTGCCATCTTTGCCGCTCATAATTTGGCTTTTCATCTGCATGGGCACAGGCGCAACGGTGCTTGCTTGCACGCTTGGGGCTACAGCTTGAGGAGCCACAGGGGGCACAGTAATATTTTCATAAAGCGAAGCATCCACAGGTTGTGACTTCACAGGCTTTTCTGCCAAAAGATCTTCCTTTGGCAAGGATTCAGACTTTTTGTCTAAATTAGCTAAGGGCGAAGGCATAAAGGCTGCTGGCTCAATGGAAAAAGCCTTGGTAGGGCTGGCAATGCCAACCTTTTGGGCATCGTTATTATTGAGTGCAAAACCGCTTCCGCCGGCATTGGCCGCATTGGTGGCCGTGGTACGGCTGGCAGAAACCAAGTTTTTTGAAAGCTGTTCGTACATCATATCGGCAAGACCAATGCCGCCACCTTCGGTCATTTTTTTAGAAAGCTCAGTATCATACATGCTTTGCCAAAACTTCTCTTCACGGCCCACTAATGGATTTTCTTGAGGTAAGGTAGCGCGCATTTGTTGCCACATCTTTTGAATAAAGATGGACTCAAAGCCTTCGCATTGCTCGCGTAATTTTTTGGCTTTTTCTGCATCGCTCAGTCCGCTCTTACCAAGAGATTTAATTTCGTTTTGAACCAGGCTTACCTCTTGCTTTTGCAAAGTTGAGGTAGCATTACCCGCTGTATTCATTAAAGGAATATTTGACATATTAGATTACCTCCAGCGTTGCATGCAGCGCGCCTGATACTTGCAAGGTGCGCAAGATAGAAATAAGGTCGCGAGGGGTGGCGCCAATGGCATTTAATCCGTCCACCAGCTCTTGTAGGGTGGCACCTTCCACCATCATGAGGCGTCGGTTTTCTTCGCGCACATCAAGGGCAGTTTCTGGGCTAACCACAGTTTGCCCCTGTGAGAAAGGCCCCGGCTGTGAAACTTGCTCAGCCTCTTGCACGGTAATTTGTAAATTGCCATGCGCAACGGCGGTTTGAGATACACGTACATTGCGACCAAGCACCACGGTACCGGTTTTTTCGTCTACCACTACCTTGGCCGGACCATCGGGAGAAACTTCAATATTTTCGATGGAAGCCATAAGCGGCACTAAATTACCTTGATACTTTGCAGGAATTTTAACTTGCACGGTGGATGCATCAATGGCTTTGGCAAAAGCGCCGCCCATGGCATTATTCACACGTTCAGAAATATTTTGACTGGTACTAAAATCTGCATTGCGCAAAGACAAGGTTAAGCTGCTTTGGTCGTTGAACTGAAAGGGGATACTGCGCTCTACTATGCCTCCGCCGGGAATCATGCCCACAGTGGTGATGTTTTTTTGCGAAGTTGCCGCAGCACCACCGGCCGTAAAACCACCAACAGTAAGTGAGCCTTGCGCCAGCATATAGGTTTTGCCGTCAACGCCCTTGAGGGCTGTTTGCAAGAGCACGCCGCCAAGCAAGGAAGTAGCATCACCCACAGAAGAAAGGGTAACATCAAGACGGGAGCCGGGCTTGGCAGAAACAGGCATACGCGCAGTCACCATGACGGAAGCCACGTTTTTGACTTTTAGGTTGGCAGGATCAACACCTACACCCATTTTATCCATCATGTTAGCAATGGAAGCCGTGGTAAAAGTGGAACCGGTTTTGTCACCGGTGCCCCCAAGACCCACCACCAAACCATAGCCAATGAGCTGGTTATCGCGTTGCCCTGAAAAGGTGGCTATGTCCTTGATGCGCACGGCATGGGCCGGCAATACCAAGAGCAATACCAAGGCGGCAAGTAAAAGGAGGTGTATATGCAAACGCAAGGCACACTTTATGGCGAAATTAGATGTCAAAAACATGACAGTTCTCCTGTAGGGTGGTTCCCTACGGAGGGATTTGCACGAAGCATGCCAGCAAATGTAAAGTTTATTAAGCTCTCTTGACAATGCCCATATTCTATTACACTCTTATCAAGAGCTGTGCACAATTATTTTTGATGTCACGTTCATGGCTTTACAAAAATATTGTGGCTCAATAATTTTTTATTCAACTTAAAATGGAGGTTATGCATGAAAAAGTTTATGATTTTATTAGCTCTTTTAACTATGCCTTTTATAATGACAACACAAGCATTGGCCGATCAATATTCGGTCTATTGTGCCAATGGAAAAATTGAAGTGGACAGGCGCACCCTGAAGGAAATGCTTTCGGCGCGTGGGACTAATGTCTATGTCATGGTGAGCTATGAGCACCTCTCAGATGCCAATAACTTTGCAAAAAAGATGGGCGGAGTTGGCGCTAAATGCCCCAAGAAATAATGAATTACAAATAAAAAATCTGGGGGAAAATCTTCATCTTCCCCCAGAAAAATATTTTATCCCTTCTTAGGGGCGAGCGCCAGCGTCCCTCAGCATTTGTTCGATGGGCGCCCTGTCGGGTCTTCCCTTGGTGGCAGCCCCATAAGAAAGAATATGCTCATGAAAAACATTGCGCACATTCACCTTTGCACCCTGCTCTAAAAGATATGCAACTGTCGGCACAAGGCCATATTCCACCGCAACCATCAGCGGTGTAAAACCATTTTCATTTTTAATATTTACATTGCCACCATGCTTCACAAGCATCTTTAATATCTCTACATTATCAGTGGCGCCGGCATTGACCATGACCGTATCTGTTATTTTTGCACCATTTTTAATCAAAAACTCTACAATCTTGGGATCTGTTGAATATTCACAGGCATAAGCCAAAGGCGTGCGCTCATCATTGTTATTTTGAGTATAATCTTTAAACCTTTTATTGATGTCCTCACCGGGGATAAAGCTTTGCTTCACATCCTCAAGAGTGGCTATGCGCCAAAAATCAATAACATTGTAGTTATGCAAGGTATGATAATGCTTATAAGTATTTTTTTTCACCTTATAAGTTATAATGCCGGCATCCTTGGGGATTTTAGGTGGCCCATGCCTTTTTTGAGCGGCACTTAACCTGCGGATAATGGTTTGCTTTGTTCTTATGTCCTTACTTGCTTGCCCGCTATGAGCAAGTGCAAGGGGGGTATCGCCACTTTGATCTTTAATATTAGCCAGTGCACCGGCTTGTAATAAAAACTCTACATTTTCTAGCTTATGAAAATAAGCCGCAAGGTGTAAGGCAGTGGCGCTATAATAAGTATAAGCATTAACATTTCCACCAAGCTTCACCAAAGTTTTGAGGTTTTCAAGACTACCAGCGCCTGCTTCTACCATAGCATCAGAACTGATATTTGCGCCATTTTTTACTAAAAATTCAATAATTTCAGGTGAGGCATGAGAGGCTAAAGCAAATACCAATGGTTTTTGTCCCCACAATTCATTACCTTCAGAGGGGCCGGTATAATATGTATTGAGATTACCACCCTTGATGAGATGTTTTTTTACATCTTCAAGGCTAGCTTTTTCCCAAAATTTTTCTGTAAAAAATTTATGGTCGTTGGTGTAGGCAGTGGCGGGTGAAACTTCGTGCGCATCCTTGGCTGGGTTCTTGGCTTTACGCATCTCAGCCAAAGAGGGGGACGCGCATACAAAAGCCAAACAAAGACAACCTATGCAACTGATTAGCTTAGCGTACTTTCTTGGCTTTTGCATTTTAATACTCCTATTAGCGCCCCACAGATTTAAGGATATTCCTAATTTCTGCGCCGTGTTCTTTATTCATACCGGCATATTGTAATACTGTACGACCATTGTCGCTGATTGCCTTAGGAAAGGCGCCATTTTGCAAAAGTACACGCACCACCTGAGGATTTTTGGTATAGCCGGCGGCAAACATCAATGCTGTTTCCCCCATACTGCTACGCGCATTAACATTAACCCCATTGCGGATAAGCGCTACCAAAACCTTGGGCTCGCTATTACTTAAGGCCGCTAGCATAAGCGGTGTTAAGCCATCGCGCATTTTTGTGTGGGCGCCATACTTGAGTAAAACTTGTACAATGCCAGGATTGGTATTATCCGCAGCGGCATCCACCAAGGCCGTACCCATGTGGCTCTTGGCATTAACTTGTGCTCCAAGCTTAATGAGCGTTTCTATCACAGCAGGATTGTTGCTATTTCTAGCGGCAAACATGAGCGGCGTATCGTCCAAATAAAAACCGTCATCAGCATTATTTTTAGAGCGCATATTTACATTGGCGCCTTGTTGCACGCTTTGCGTTACATCCTGCACGGTAGCTGTCTTCCAATAAGCATCGGTAAGAAATTTATGCTCATTGGCCATGGCAGTGCTCACTAAGGTAAGCATAGCTATACAACTAAAAAGATAAGTTTTTTTCAGCATATTTTTTCCTATTTGGCGCCGGCTTCCATGAGTATTTTTTCAATTTCAGCTTTTTTCTTGTTAAACTCTGCATACTTTAGGGCGGTTTCGCCGCCTTTATCTGCATCATTAACTTTTGCGCCATGTTTTAATAAAACACGTACAATTTCCGGATTAGAATTGAAACCAGCCGCCAGCATGAGGGCTGTTGAACCGTTGGGACGCTTAACATTAACCTTGGCTCCAAGACCGATTAATGTCTGCAATATGGCAACATTAGGATTGCTCATGGCTGCATCCATAAGCGCTGTTCCCATATGGCTTTCCTCATTAACTTTTGCACCATTTTTTACAAGTAGTTTAATAATTTCCGGATTATTAGTGTTCGCACTGGCAAACATAAGCGGTGTATCTTTTAAATAGATACCATTATCGTCTATGTTTTCCGAATGCATTTTTACACTGGTGCCCTTGTCCAGCATATCTTTAACATCATTTAAAGTGGCTGTTTTCCAATATTTAGCAGACAAAAATTCATGCTCTTGTTCCGCAAAAGCAGGTGTGGAAGCAAGTAAGCCAATCAGCAAATATGAACCAAGTCTTAACATAACCTTCTTCTAATCCTTTTTATTGTGTAGTTTCAGTGCCCTGTTCTGCATTTTGTTCTGTGCTTTGTGCATTGGCAGCAGACATCATCTTTAGTGCAACGTCTTTAACGCCTTCACTTTGGCGCCACTGCGAAAAGAAATTTTGCCATGCACCAAACTCCAAAAAGCCCTCATCAAGTTGCTCTTCGTGAGCTTGTACCCACATATTAAAGAGTTGCAATTCTACCTGAAAGGTTGTGCTGTCAAAGACTGTGCCGGACATTTCTTTGGGAATGGTTTTGCCATCAAGCTCTGTGAGCACATGTTCACACACCGCAGCGCGTGAGGAATCAAAGGTCACTTCCTTCCCATTAATTAGGGAAAGCATTGGGTATAAATGTGGATATAAAGATTGAATTCGCTCTACGCCCTGCTCCGGCACAAGGATAAAGAGCTTTTCTTCTCCCTCGGGAGTATCTTCTTCTTTTTCCGCATTGATAAAGTAAAAACGTAGCCAGTTTTCAAACATAACCACTTCCAAAACCTTTCCCACACTAGCCGCAAAATCAGCAGAAGCATTTGACATATAATCTTTTCTCCAACTTAGACGTATTTTTTTGTGGAGAAAATATTTTTAAAAGATTCCCACCACCAAGATTTTTCATCTCTAAGGTTCATTTAAACTCTACGCTTGCTTATGTCAATGACAGGCTGTACCATAAGCCTCATGGAAACACGCATTACTACCAGCATCGATTATGCTCAAAGCCTTAATAGCGCTCAACATGCCGCCGCCACCGCAAAAAACGGTGCTGTGCTGGTTATTGCCGGCGCAGGCTCCGGAAAAACTCGTACCATTGTCTACCGTTTGGCATGGCTTTGCGAACAAGGGGTGGAGCCATCCTCCATGCTTTTGCTTACTTTTACCCGTAAAGCCGCACAAGAAATGCTTTCGCGAGCATCACAGCTTTTGGGCCGCGGCCTTATGAACGTGCAAGGCGGCACTTTTCATGCTTTTGCCTACAGTGTACTGCGTCAATACCGACCAAGCTGGCTCGAAGGGCGATATTTTTCCGTCATGGATAGCCAAGATATCACCGCCGCCATTCGCCATGTGAAGGAAGAGCTTGCCCTTGGTAAGGGGAATCGATCTTTTCCCAAAAGTCAAACCATTGTGGGAATTTTGAGCAAGGCACGCAATAAGGAAATCAGCATTCTTGAAGTTTTGCGTAGAGAGGCCACACACCTTTTGCCTTTTGCCGATGACCTTATTCAAATAAATGAAGCCTATACCAATTATCGCCGTAGCCATGGTCTGCTTGATTATGACGATTTGCTCTTTGAGCTGGAAGCGCTTTTGCAAGAGGATAAGGCCGATAGTTTACGTTTACGCGCCCGCTATCAATATATAATGGTTGATGAATACCAAGATACCAACCTTGTGCAAGCGCGCATTGTGCGTCTTTTGGGTGCAAAAGAGTATGGCGGCGCAGGAAATATTATGGCGGTGGGTGACGATGCGCAATCCATCTATGCCTTTCGCGGCGCCAATGTTCGTAATATTTTGGATTTTCCTAAAATTTTTCCTGATACTACCATTGTGCGCCTTGAGGAGAATTATCGTTCAACCCAAGCTATTTTGGATGTGGCCAACAATCTTTTGCTACATGCGGCTGAATCTTATGATAAAAAAATCTTTACATCTAAGGCTGGCGGCCTTGCGGTAAAGCATATTCAGCCAGCCAGCGACAAAAGTCAGGCCGATATGCTGGTTAAGCGTATTAAAGAATTGCTGAAAGAACATTTACCATATGAAATTGCTGTGCTTTTTCGGGCTGGTTTTCATTCCTATACGCTTGAGGCGGCTCTACAAAGAGCCGGCATAGGTTTTCGGAAGTTTGGTGGCTTGCGCTTTTCGGACGCATCACATGTTAAGGATGTTTTGGCCTATGCACGCTTAATCATAAACCCTTTTGATCTTTCTGCCTTTGAGCGTGTCGCCACCTTGCATAAAGGTATTGGCAAAAAGACCATGCAAAAACTTTATGACGTAGCTGTAAAACAAGACCCCGCTGCTACGCAAAAAGCATTTAAGAAATATCCTGAATTTTTGGATGATATTCGCTTTTTGGATAATTTGCGCGCCTTTAAGTATAATCCATTACAGTACATGACTGAAATTTTAGAGCATTATGGTCCTCGCCTTGAAAAACACTATCCCGACGACTGGCCACGCCGCCAGCAAGGGCTGGAAGAAATTCAAAATATGGCGCATGATTATAATGATTTAGATTTATTTATTGCCAATCTTGTGCTGGATAGCGTTGAAGAAAGTGAAACTGAAGAACAAAAAATCACGCTTTCTACCATTCACTCTGCCAAAGGATTAGAGTGGAATGCGGTGATGATTATTGACCTTGTGGAAGATCGCTTTCCCTCACGCCATGCCCATGCGGATCCGGAAAGTTTTGAGGAAGAACGCCGCCTTATGTATGTGGCGGTGACGCGCGCACGCCAATGCCTAGAGCTGTATGCGCCCACGAGCGTATACATGAAGGGCAAAGGCTCCATGCCTGCCAGCCCCAGCCCCTTTGTGCGTGAATTACCTAAAGGATTGTGCCAAGAATGGTTTGAGGGCTATGATGGCAAATTGCAGGAGCGCGGGCAGGAGCAAAGCTATGCTAATAGCTATAGTGCACCGGTTCGACTTTTGCCAAAAGCTGATTCAAAATTTAATAGCATTGATAATATTGAATTTTCCCCAGAACCGCAATCACCGCAACAAGAGCGCAATGCGCCTTTGCCATTGGGTTTTTGTCACCACACCATCTTTGGACGCGGTAAAATGATAAAGTTTTTACCACCGGATAAATATCAAGTAAATTTCATGGGCTTTGGCATAAAAACCATCCTTAAAGACTATTTGCGCATGGAGTAAAGGGCAGTAATTTATATTTTTCCATACTTTATATTGTTGATTTTCAGTATGTTATAAATTAGAAAGAAGAAATACAGCGGACAAAATAATAGCTAACCTTAACAGCCTGTAGCAAAAGTTCATTTTAAGAATATTTTCTTAAAATGTCGATTTTTTATCCTTACTACAGGCTGTTCAAAAAATGTAAAGTGCAAGGAAGATGACGTTTTTTTTGCGAAGGGCGCGTATCAAGACATACGTAACCGGAGCAAAAAACGAATCTGACGACGCAATTTGCACTTTTTCAACAGTCTGTTAAAGAACAGAGGTTTACCTATGAATACCCTTTCTGAAGATCATATTCTAGAAATTTTATCACGCCACTTTCCCGACAGTCATTCATCACTTATCTTAGGCCGCGGCGATGATTGCGCCGTCATTAAGCCTCAAGGTCAACTATGCGTAAGTACTGATTTATTTATAGAAGATGTGCATTTTCGCCAAAGTTATTTTACTCCGGGTGAAATTGGACACAAGGCATTGGCTGTGAATATATCAGACATTGCGGCCATGGGCGTGCGCCCTACCGGATTTAGCCTTGGTCTTGCCATTCCGGAAAACACGAGCATGCAATGGCTTGATGCTTTCTTCTTTGGAATGGGGCAATTAGCACGAACACACAATGTGGCGCTTAGTGGCGGTGATATTTCGCGTGCGGATAAAGTCCATATATGTATTACAAATTGGGGTGAAGTGGGGGCAAACAAAGCCCTAGGCGACAACGGTAGTCCCTATCTTGTGCGTGGCGGCGCCATGCCCGGGGATGTTATATTTATTGTTGGGCAGGTGGGTCTGGCGCGTGTTGGCCTTGAAGAGCTTGAAAAAAACGGAAGAGATTCCCAAGATATTTGGCCTTTTTCTTGCGCTGCGCACTTGCGCCCTGAGCCACAAGTAGATGCCGGACTTATTCTTGCGCGCTCCAGCATCAATGTACGCCCTCCCGTATTAATGGATCTTTCCGATGGTCTGGCACGTGACCTACCGCGTCTACTTGGCAGAGAAAAGAACAGCATGCTGGGTGCACAAATAGTTTTTCCAGATGTCCTATTACATCAAGAAGTTATTGAGCATGCGCGTAAGCATAAACGCAATGCTGTGCATGAGGCATGGCTTGGGGGCGAAGACTACGCCTTACTTGGCGCTTGTATGCCGAAATTATTACCTATTTTACAAGCTGCCTTACCACAAATGCGTAGCATTGGTATTGTTACCGATAGTGGACATATTGAACTGAACGGCGATCGGGTAGACTTTATGGGATTTGATCATTTTAATCGTAAATAATTTGTATAATTAAAATTTACCCTTTGTCAAAAATTGGACAGCATAAAGCAAGCTGTAAAATTCCACAGCTTACCTGCTTACATCAATGTGACGATGTAAAAAAGATTTCTTTTGTGCTTCTTTAGGCTCTAAAGAAGTGACTTTCTTCGCGAAGTAAACCTTCCGCTATGCCTTTTTCGTTCACTTCATAGCTTCCGCTTTGTACTTCAGCCTTGAGGCGAGCCACTTTATCGGCGCGGCTGGATTCACCTTCAATGCCCTGCATGGCTACGCGGGTTGCTTCTGCCATGAGCTTGGCATCATTAGAAAAAGTCACACTATCCGAAGAGGGATTTGGCTTTTGGATGTTTTTTTGCTTAAGCTGTTCTGTATTTTGAGTTTCGCTGCTTTGAATGTTATGTAATGTATTTTGTCCTGTATTTTGATATATATGCATAGGATTAGATTGAATATTCATAATTACTCCATTTATATTATTAAATATGCGGCACAAAAATAGTAGTGTCAAAATAATGAACTGCCTTCAACCACTGTATCTGGTTTTGCAATTCGTGTGCCATCATATAGTACTTTTATCGACTGTTTTTAAGACAATCTCCCAAAGCATGTGCAAGGCCTCGCGGCTCTCAAGCTCACCTAAAGGAATGGGACTTTGCTCCCCATTGTCCGGTTCACGCAATAAGCGCAAATGTTCATCATGTAAAGGGCTTGGGGTTGGGTATTGCAAAAGAATTTTTGAGCCCAAGGCCTTACCTAGTTGTTGTACAATATCTTCTACCATGGGGTTTTCAGAGCCCGTAGACAGAAGACTTTCATATAACTCGCGTGCTACCTTATGCACCACACGAGTGCGTTGAATTTTTGGATCTGGTGGAGGGCTAGCATCATCACCTGCTGCAAGCAACTGCTTAGTGCGATGACGTGCCAGACGTCTCGCAGTCAAAAGTTGCAACTGGTAATGCTGCAACATCAAGCGCGTGTGCAAGTTATTAGCTATCATTTCGGTTCCCTCGACTCTACTATCGGCTTTAGTCAATTTTCCTTTAGCGTGTAGAGTTAATTTTGTCCACATTAAATGCACTTAGGTCGACTATTTGACGAAATTTTAATAATCTAAAGATACAAAAATGCATAATGCCTATGTATATAGGTCAAAAATTTTTTTAAAAAAAATCTCACCCTTTTTGGAGTGAGTTTTGCGTATGTACAAAATATGTTAGCTTTTTAAAATTTTTGCGGCCCACACATGTGAGCCGCAATGCTTAAGAGGAGGCTTTAAGCAAAAGGAAGGAAGGTACTTTTTACATAGCAATAATTGTGCCTAAAAATGAATTTACACAGATTTTTTATAACACTCTAGATTATAAAAAGTATTATAGAACATTTCATTTCTAACTTAACAAGAAAAGTTTAATTTTTTATACTTAAAATTTTCTCATTGAGCCTGAGCCACATATTGCTATTGAAAAATTGTACTGAAAAGTTGTTGTTGTCAACAAAAATATGAAGTAAAAACTCCTTGCGCAATATTTTGTTTTTTGCGCAAAAATTTTTTTGTGGTGTAAAAAAAGTATACCTACCACATTTATAAGGATCATTATGTCTGAAATACTATGCCCTTGCGGGAGTGGCCAAGATTATCCCGCTTGTTGTCAGCCTTATCACAAAGGCGAAAACGCACAAAATGCAGAGACCTTAGTTCGCGCTCGCTTTAGTGCTTTTGCTTTGCATGAATATGATTTTATTATTGAAACCACACATCCCATCTATAGAGATGAAGTGGCAGAAAGCAATATTGCCGACAATCTTGAAAAAATTATTTGGCATCAGCTGCACATTACCCATTGCGGTCAAGAGGACGGCACCGACGGCAAAGGCCCCTTTGATACGGTGACCTTTTCTGCCATGTATGAAATTAACGGAAATATGTATAGCCTTTCTGAAAAAAGCTACTTTCAGGAGCATGAAGGAAAGCTTTATTATCTTGAAGGCATATCACATAAGCCTGATGGATTTAAGCGAGCAAATCCTAAAGTTGGACGCAATGATCCTTGCCCTTGCGGTAGCGGCAAAAAACATAAAAAATGTTGTGGTTAAGGAAATAATTCATGGCTCAGCCCAATGTCTTACGTCAAATTCGTCGTTTTTGCATGCAATGTCAGGGGAATTCTTCCGCTGAAGTTCGTAATTGCAAGGATGATGCGTGTATTTTATGGCTTTGGCGCGAGGCATATACGCAAAATGAGCAGGACAGTCTTTTAGAGCAAAGTGATAATAAACAAAGACTTGCTTTAAGGCAGGTGCGACGTCATTGCCTCACGTGTGCGGAGCATCGCACAGATGTACGAGCCTGCACCGCCAAGGAAGATTGTCCACTATGGTCATTGCGTTTTGGGGTCTATCCTACCACATACAGGCGCGTTAAAGAGCGATGTACCAGGCCAAAAATGCTTAATCTTTTTAATTATTAGAGGTTTATCATGTCAGACGTAAAACACACCCTACATTGGACCAATGCCTTTACGGCACGCATGCACGATGCAAAAATCCAAAAAGACAGCCTTAGCCAAAAATACGCACACCTTGAAACTCGCCTTAAAGAAGAATTACCCACCCTACCCGTTCTTACTCAAAGTTATCGCACTGAACTTGAAGAAGATATGCAACGCGTTTTACCGCACTGCGAAAAATTTGACCATATGCTGGTGCTTGGCATTGGTGGCTCGGCACTTGGAGCACGCGCCTTGCAAAAAGCTTTTGCTCCAGGGCAAGATGAGCCTTGCCATCAGGGTAAAAGCCTTTGGATAGCGGACAATGTTTGTGCGGCAACTTTTGATTCATGGCTTAGTAAACTCCCCCCCAAAAAAACCGTGGTGGTTTGCATTAGTAAATCCGGCGGAACCATTGAAACTATTTCGCAATATTTTTTGGTGTCTGCTTGGCTTAAAAAAGAGCTCGGCGAGCACTGGCATAAACATATGGTGCTTATCACTGATAAAAACAAAGGATTTTTGCGCGAAGAAGTGAACAAGCATGGCTTTGAATCCTTAAGTGTGCCCGACAATTTAGGCGGTAGATATTCATGCCTTTCTGCTGTGGGGCTTTTACCTGCGGCTTTTATAGGTATTGATTGGAAAGGTCTTTTGGACGGAGCCATGCGCGTAGCTGAACCACTTGTACAAAATCCTGCCAGTATTTTTGCTCACCCTGCTTTTAACCTTGCTGTATGGGCCTATGAGCTGGAGCAGCGTGATTATTCAGAGCTTATTTTCTTTTCTTACATACCAAAGTGGGCAACTTTTGGCCCTTGGTTTGCTCAGCTTTGGGCAGAAAGCCTTGGAAAAGAAGGCAAAGGAACCATGCCCATTGCCGCCACCGGCGTCACTGATCAGCACTCTGTCAATCAAATGTTTTTGGATGGGCCACGCAATAAGGCTTGCTTTTTCCTCACCAATACCTATTTAGCTAGTGATAAGAGCGCGCAAGGCCAATGCTTTGGGGATGATTTACCTGAAGCGTGGGCATGGCTTAAAAATAAACACTTTGGCGAACTTTTACACGCCGAAGCGCTGGGTACACGCATGGCTTTATTAAAAAACAATGTGCCCCTTGTACAAATGGATATGAGTGATTTAAGTGCCAAAAGCGCTGGCGCCCTCATGCTCTTATTAGAAGCGGCAACTATCTTTACCGGTTGGTTACTTAAGATTAATCCTTTGGATCAGCCGGCTGTGGAGCTAGGGAAAAAACTTGCCAATGCTCGTCTTGGTGCGCCTAACCTTGAACAAGAAAATACTGAGCTTAGCGCTTTTATGGCGCAGGCTGATTGCACACAAGAAGTATAATTTTTTACGGTGAGGGAAGCTTTTTTTAGTTTCTCTCACAAAGCCTCCCTTTCAAAAAACATTTGCGATGGGGTTGAATTATAATGCATTTTTTCAGGAGACATCATGGCAAAAACGCCCATTGCCAGTAAGCAAGAAATTAAAGACTTACCACTTTCTTATGCAAGGACGCTGTCATGGATATCCTTTATCCTTATTTTGACCTCAAGTCTTTTGCTCTCAATCTTCATTGCCAATAGCGCGCGTGAAAACTTGCTGACCAAGCATGAGCAATTTGCCAATCTTTTGGCAAAAAACCTCAATCACCAAATTTATCAGCGTTTTACCGTTCCAACTGTTGTTGCCTATGGGCGCATTGCCTTAAAGCAGCCCAATCAATACGAAAGACTTGATAAAATTGTGCGTTCGGTAATGCATGGCCTTGAGATTGAACGCTTTAGAATTTATGATTTTGGACGTGTTGTGGCCTATTCTACAGATAGCGCTGACCTTGGACGTAAGGGCATTGCGCCTCTTTCTGTTAATGAAGCTCTTAAGGGTAGATCTACTAAAGCCGAACTTATCAGTACTTTTCCCATGTGGGAGGCGCCATTTCGCTTACCGCTTAAGCAAGGTTCTTTTGTTTTACGCACCCTTTACCCACTTACGGGACAAACTCGTAATGAGGACGGCACTGTCACCAACCACGTCATGGGCGTTATTGAATTAAGCCAAGATATTACTTATGATTATGAATCTGTCCTTGCCTTTCAGGGCTTGATTGTTGTGACATGTCTATTTTCATCTGTGGTGCTCTTTATCTTCTTAATGGTGGTTATTCGCCGTACAGAAGGTGTGCTTGCCTATCGTGTGGCAAAAAGTAAGGCGCTTGAAGAAGAATTGCACAGCAAAGAAAAA
>CAYJHU010000008.1:0-3996 GCA_964369655.1 uncultured Desulfovibrionaceae bacterium
AGTGGAGCAGCAAGTGGAAGCTGAATGGTTAGAATGGATTGATGTGGCCCAAGGCGATAATACCGAAGCCCAAAAACATGAACTTGGTGATATGCTCTTTACCCTTGTGGAACTTGGACGGCGCAAAGGCATTAAAGCCAGCGAAGCTTTAGATTTCAGTACCATGCGTTTTTTGAAACGTTTTGAAGCCATGGAAGCTTTAGCCCGTGAACGCGGTTTAGACTTTGTAAATCTGGACTTGGATGACAAAGACTCCCTTTGGAATGAAGTAAAAGAAACAGAAAAAAATGCTTAATTGTGGTTAGATTTTGGGGGAAGTTTTTGAGCTTCCCCTTATTTTTTCACAAGTCTATTGTCGGAGGAAGGAATGACAAAAGAAATGAAAGACGCAGCCCAAAAGCCCTTGGAGGAAACATCTTTGGAGCAAGAGACTTTAGAACAAGAGCCCTCTGTCTCCAAAACTTCTTTTTCACCAGAGGGTGAGCCATCAGAACAAACACAAACCACCCCGCCCGAAACTGAAAATGCAAACAGTGCTGAAAAAACGCCTGTGAAAATACATGAAAGCCAACATATGGAACAGTTACAAACGGTTCCCATTAACTTTGCCGCAAGCGCAGCCGATTCTGAAAATACTGTGAAAGAGGCACAAGCTACACCTGTATCAAAGCCTGCAAATGCCGAAGAATCTACACATGCTGCACATTCCACGCATTTCGCAGAACAAAGCCCAGAAGCCATGGCACAGATGCCCACGCAAGAATTTGACCAAAACGCCACGGCTTCCATGGAAAATGTAAATAAAGAAGAGCTGCAACAAAATACAGAGCATGCTTCTGAACACATTCAAGAACAGGCACAAGAACAGGTGCAGGAACAAGCCCCAAAACAGGCCCAAGAACAGGTGCAAGAACAGCCTCCCGTCATGGGCTTTGCCGGCAAAGCTTTTGCACATATGAGCAAACTTGCCCCCATCTACCTTCTCTTACTTTTCACCGCCCATGTGCTCGGCTCCATCTATTTACCTTCGGTATATTTTCCCGTGGAAATAGCGCATGTGGAAATATATAAACAGATGCAAAGCGCTGAGCAATGGCTTATTCCTCCCACCAGTGAAAGCCTTGGTTCCCTTTTGCCGGGCTATTATTGGTTTATGGCCTTAATAGATCTTATACCCATGCCTGACAGTATTTACTTGCCTGTGCTTTCAGCGGCAGCGGCCTTTATTGCTTTATGCGGCATGTATGCTCTGGGTCTATGCACGCGTTTAGGTGCTCCCATGGCCTTTGGCGGTGGCTTATTGCTTTTAAGCTGTCCACTCTTCCTTATTTTCATGCATATGGTGGGGCCAGAAGTTCTCACCACGGGCCTTTTCACCTTAGCCATTGCCTTCTTATTTCGGGCTTGGACCAAGGAATCTGCGCCATTTTCTTTTATTTTTGGTTTTCTCTTCCTGGCTCTTGCCACATTAACCGGCGGTTTTCTCCCACTTTGGATAAGCCTTATGGCTAGCATTTTGCTTATCCTTTGGCGCGGCTCTTTGCATCGTGCGCATCAATTAGATGCTGTCATAGGTTTTGGCGTATTTGTACTCTCTTTTGCCCTTTGGTTGGTGCTTTCCATTTTAGGTAGCGAGCACGCCAGCGCCCTTGATGCCATTATGCTACAAAGCATCAGCGCCTTTTTGCCCCCTTATTGGCCATTGCCCTTACCTTGGGCTTTGGCATTCCTTGCTTGTGGACTTTTGCCTTGGATTCTTTTACCGCTATTTGCCTCGTGGTTTCGTATACTTGGAAATTCGTGGACACATCTTAAAGCTTCGCGTAAAGAGCAATCCGGCCCCACATGGTTGTATTTCATCGCCGTTATAGGTATGATTTTGGTATGCTTACAAAAAAGTGATGCACTCTTTACAGCCTTGCCTTTATTACCTGTATTTGCACTTATTCTTGCCAAAACGGCCTGTAATTTATCGCGTCTTGGCAGTAATATTTACTTTCTCTTATTGGCAGTGAGCCTTCTTATTTGCGGTGTTTTCATAACCATTATAAGCATCCCCAGTGCGGCACCTTACTGGACACCCTACATACCTGAAGATATGTCCATTATACTTGGTAGCCTCAAAGGCTTACCCCTACTCTCTGCCATTTTTATCATAACAGCCTTACTCTTGGTCAAATTCACGCAACGTGCTTTTGCTCAAGGGGCGCTTATGGTTATGGCGCTTTTCTTTGTGCTTGTGGTGCAACCCATGACCTTCTTTGTGGCACCTTCCTTGGTAGGACACGCGGCCATGCAACATCCCATGGGCGCTGGCCTTGGTACTTTACCCCCAAGCATAGCCCCGCATATGCCCACGCACCCTGTGGGACATTTTCCGGTGGCACCCATAGAAGGTGAAAGTATTCCCGAAAATCCAGAGCCTACTCCGGTAATCACTGCCCCAGAACCCACAGAAACAACACCTACTGAGGAGCAAAATACCAATGTGCCTCATACTACACCTGTGGAAACAGCACCCACAGAACAAGTTACCCCCACTGCTCCAGTTGAAGAACACACTACACCCCCCGCATCTGCTGAAGAAACAGCACCTGCAGAACCTGTAGCACCTTCTCAGGAACAACCCACTGAAACACCGGCAACCACAGATTCAACAGAGCCCATGCCTCCCACAGACCTTTAAAATACCCCCTAAAACAATTAAAAGCCTCATTCTACAATGTAGAATGAGGCTTTTATACTACCTTTATTGCCAAAGTAATACTGGCTAAAAATACAGCTCAGCGGCCATAAAAAGTTTTTGAGGGATGGGGTTTGGGGAAGGGAACTTTTTTCAAAAAGTTCCCTTCCCCAAAAAAAGAATCAATCGGTGCTTCTGTTAAAAGTCTTGCAAAAAATATGTTTTTAGCTATGCTTCCTTAGGCAAGGGCGTGGACTTTGCCAAAAAAATGACGATGTATTTTATGCAGATTAATTTCTGTATTTGGGGAGAAAAAAATGGAATTATCCGGGCAAGAAAAAATCGCCGTTCTTTTGTTGGCAATGGGGGATAAATTCACCTCTGATGTCTTCAAACGCATGGACCGTCAAGAAATTGCCGGTATCTCCAAGGCCATTGTAAACCTTGAGCCCGTCCCCAAAGAAGTTGTCGAAGACATCATGCGCGAATTTCACACCGCCCTTGTGGAAGGTGTAGACATGATTTCCGGTGGTTCTGACATTTTGAAGCGTTTACTTGTCAAAAACGTAGATTCAGAAACAGCAAAATATATCATGGATGCCTTGAACTTAAACACAGGGCCTGCGCCTTTCCGTGAGCTTGAATCTGTCAGCCCTCGTCTGCTTTCACAAATTTTACGCAATGAGCACCCCCAAACTCTAGCTCTTATTTTAGGGCATTTACATTCTGACCAAGCTGCCAACTTATTGGTAAACTTGCCTGCCGGTGTGCGCGCCGAGGTTTTATTGCGTTTGGCCTGCCTTGAGGCAGTCCCCGCAGATATGCTTATGGAAGTTGATAAAGTTTTGCAAAGTCAGCTCATCGCCATGGGCGGCAAGGAAGGCAAAAAAGTGGGTGGCACGCAGGCCGTTGCAGAAATCCTCAACGCCGTGGACCGCGCCACAGAAGAAGAAGTTCTTTCTGAAATCGAAGAAGATTCCGCACAGCTTGCCGAAGATATTCGCAACCTTATGTTCGTATTTAGCGACTGCGTCAGCCTTGATGATAAGAGCATGCGCGAAGTGCTTAAAGAAGTTTCCAATGAAGACCTTACTATGGCATTGCGCGGGGCTTCTGATGAGCTTAAGAGCAAGTTCTTCACCAATATGTCTGAGCGTGCTGCGAATATGATTCGTGAAGAGCTTGACTTTATGGGCCCAACGCGCCTTGCCGATGTGGAAACAGCACAGCAAAATATTGTGCGAATCGTGCGCCGTCTTGAAGGCGAAGGAAAGGTTACTATTAGTCGCGGCAGTAGTGACGTCTTCGTATAA
>CAYJHU010000008.1:4096-7103 GCA_964369655.1 uncultured Desulfovibrionaceae bacterium
ATATCTAGGAATAGCTATGACTTCTGATGATAAGAAAAAATGGGGCACAATCTTTTTGGATGCTTCGCGTGAATCAAGCTTGAGCAAGCTTGATGCCATGCAGGCCGCCTCGCGTCAGGAGCAGTGGAATCAAAAGACACAGCAAGATTATCTGGAAAAAGTGCGCCAAAAGGCCATTGATCGTGCTCGTGAAATCCTTGGGGAAGCCTATACCGAACGTCAAAATGTGCTTGATGAAGCAGAAAGGGATGCTGAGCGCATCCGCAATGAGGCTAAAGCCGTTTACGCAAGTGCCGAGGAAACTCGCAATCAAACTCAAGACTTACGCCATAGCATTCAGGCAGAATTTGATAATGCCAGCCATATCCGTCAAGGGGCACAAGAGGAAGGCTTTCAGCATGGTCTAAGCGCCGCCCAAGAAGAATTAAATAATTTTCGCGCTGCCATGGGCTCTTCTGTCGCCGGAGTTTTGCAGGCCATAGAATCTCAGTGCATGCAAGTCTTTGAAAATTGGCGTGCTGAGCTTGTGGACCTGCTTAAAGTCTGCGTAGAAAAAGGTACAAACCTTGTGCTTAACGAGCGTCATGAAGAAATCCTCAAAAAAATGATTTTAGAGGCGGTGCGCAATTTAGATGATAGGCGCCTTGTGACCTTACGCGTGCATCCTGATGATGAGGAAGTTGTGGCCGATCTTTTTTCTGCCGCTAAGGAAAAAAATCCCGACCTTGGTCAATGGCGCATTGTGGCCGATTCTTCTTTACAACTTGGCGATATTATAGCAGAAAGCCACACGGGCACCGTGGATAGTCGTTTACAACTTTTCCGCGATATGGTGGATAATATTTTGCGTCACTTGGCATTACCACCTTCACAGGCCGATGAAGATGCTAAAGATGCCGTGCATGTAAGACTTGAAGAAGAAATAGACACGGTTATGGCACTTGCCCCGCCGCCATCTGCGCAAAATATAGAGCCTGACGCACCAACCCAAGAACCACAAGAAGCTGAGCAGGTAACAGAAGCGGGTGAAGCTTTTGAAACAGCTGAGCCTGCTCAGACCAGTCTTCAAGAAGATCTTGCGCAAAATGCCGAGCCTCTTGAAGCTGAAGCCCCTTTGGCAGAGCCAGCTAGCATTGAAGAAGTCAGCCCTCTTGAAGCCAGCCCAGCTCAGGTTAATTTTGAAGAAGACAAGCCTGAAAGTACGAGGGAGCCAGCGGAGTCAACTGCCGACCTTGAAGCAGAACTTATGGGTGCTGAAGAACAAACTCCATACGCCGCGCACGAGCCCACCATGGAAGAGCTTGAGGCTGAGCTTTTGCCGCTGGATGATGATTTTGAAGATGAGGCTGCGGATGATAAAGATTTTTTTGAACAAGAACTTTTTGAAGAAAATCCTTTGGTTACTGCAAATCAGACTCTTGCTTCCCCCATGCCACCCGAAGTAGAAGAGCCGCAAAAAATAGATTTTAGCATCAATCCTAGTGATCAAGACTCCGATATAATTGACCTTGACGAACCTATAGTCAAAGGCAAAGCATGAAATTAGATCCGCACACCTGCAAAGAGCTTTTAGAAAATGCCAGCCCATTACAAATTTTTGGCAAGGTGCATAAGGTGGTGGGTCTTGTGGCAGAGGGCTCCGGCCTGCGTTCACCGCTGGGCGCAGTATGCCATATGATGCCGGAATCAAATGATTTAAATCAGCAAGGTATAGCCGCCGAAGTGGTGGGCTTTCGCGATGGCAATCTGCTCTTTATGCCCTATGGCGATATGCGCGGTGTGCGTCCCGGCAGTCTTATTCGCAACTCTTCCTTACCGCCATATTTCCCCGTGGGGGCACATCTTTTGGGGCGTACCTTGGATGCCTTTGGCGCTCCTTTGGATGGCGGCCCGCCCATCAGCACTGAGATTTTTAATCCGGCACCAACGCAAGATGCGCACAGTGGGCAATCCGATGCCACCATGAATATTTATGAACAAAAAATTAAGGAACGCAAAACTTTCACTCCAGCTTGGGTAAAAACTGCCTTAAGCACCTGGTCACAAGCCATGGCTCCCATTTATGCTGACCCCCCAAGTCCTCTACAACGCCCAAGAATTACAGATATTTTGGACGTTGGCGTGCGCAGTATCAATTCTTTGCTTACCCTTGGTAAGGGGCAACGTGTGGGTATTATGGCGGGTTCCGGCGTTGGTAAGTCCACCCTCATGGGCATGATGGCGCGTTACACCAAGGCCGATGTCAACGTCATTGGTCTTATTGGCGAACGTGGCCGCGAAGTGCTGGAATTTATGGAGCGTGACCTTGGGCCTGAGGGCATGGCTCGTTCGGTGCTCATCATTGCCACCTCTGATCAATCCCCCTTGGTGCGTATGCGGGCGGCCTATGCCGCCACAGCCGTTGCTGAATTTTTCCGAGATAAGGGCAAGGACGTATTACTGATGATGGATTCGGTAACCCGCTTTGCCATGGCAGCGCGTGAAGTAGGGCTTGCCATTGGCGAACCCCCCACCACCAAGGGCTATACACCTACGGTTTTTGCCCAGCTCCCAAAGCTTTTAGAGCGCGCCGGTCGTTCAGATAAGGGAACTATTACAGGGGTATATACCGTTCTTGTGGATGGGGATGATTTTAACGAACCTATTGCGGATGCTGTGCGTTCAATCCTTGATGGGCACATTGTGCTCACGCGCGACCTTGCCGACCAAGGGCACTTTCCTGCCATTGATATTTTGCGCTCTATTAGCCGCTTGCGCTCAGATATTTGTACCAAGGACGATGTCATGGCAGGGCGACATATCACTTCACTTATGAGCTCTTACAATAAGGTTGAAGATATGATTAACATTGGTGCTTATGCCCAAGGCTCTAACCCAGAAATTGACACAGCCATCGCTAAGATGCCGCATATCAATACTTTTTTATGTCAAAATGTGGACGAGCCGCAAAGTGTAGAGCAGTCCATGCAAGCCTTACGCATGCTTTCTAATAGTTGATTTATTTTTC
>CAYJHU010000008.1:7203-20605 GCA_964369655.1 uncultured Desulfovibrionaceae bacterium
CAGCCTAGTGTTTTTGCGGTTAAAAATTGTGTAAAATCCATATTTTTTAATTTTGCTGTTCTTCAAAATTCATGTGAAAAGTTTTGAGGACCTTTTTCGTTGGTGAATTTGTGAGCCTTACATAAATAGAGAGCAAAGCGTGCCCTGAGGGAGGAAATTAAAAAATCCCTCCCCCAGATATTTCAAAAAGATTACGTTAATCAAGTGGTAGTATAGGCAAGAAGCCTAAATGCTCAATACCATTATATTCTTTAGTAAGCTCAAGGAGCGGCGCCTTATCGCCTTCTATATAGATGGTGGCGACGCTTGAGACATTGAGATTCAGATTATTGGCAAATTCCAGCATGGCTTTGAGCGTGCCACCGGTGGAAATGACATCATCAAAGAGCATGATTTTTTTGCCTTGTAAGATGGCGGCATCCAGCTCGTCATACCAAAGGAATTGCTCACCGCTACTGGTGATGGATTGATAGCTGATGCTGTGCGGCTTAGTCATAAAGTTTTTTTTGCTTTTGCGTAGGACAAAATATTCAATGTTCCAAAGACGTGCCAGCTCTATGGTGAGGGGCAGGGCTTTTACCTCAGGGCAAACAATAATATCCGGTTTGGTAAAGTGTTTGATGGCTTCCGCAGCAAGGCTTGGGGGCAGGCGAGTGTCTTTGAAGCTGTCAAATAAGATGATGGAGATGCCCGCTTCTTTTAAGGGAACCACAGGAAGTTCGACAAGTAAGCTACCGGTTTGTATTTTTTCGCTACGCATTTTTTTCTCTTTGTTAAAAGTTGGCCATTTTGCTTTGGAGTAAGGAGTGAATAAGCTCGCTTTTCCGTAGATGATTTTTGTATTCTTCCAATTTACTAAATTCAAATTTTTCACTGGGGCTGTCGGTGATTACCCGCACCATATCTAGTTGTATGTTCTTATTGGTGTGCGTTCTGCGTATGTGTTGCAGAGCAGAGGCAAGGCTAAAGCCTTCCATGTCAACCACGTCTATGCCCTGAGTGTTGAGGCGTTGTTTGGTTTTTTCTCCCTGCAAAAGAGCAGGCACAGAGATTAAATTGTAAAGCTTTTCTTGCCCAAGGGCAGATGGGGTAAGGCGAATGTGCGGTATGCTCAAATCTTGGGCATCTGTTACTAATTCTTCAGTAAAATAAAATGATGGAGTGGTGATGATTTCAAAATCTCCGGCTTCTTGGCAGTCAATGAAGCTAAAGTGCGATACCGCCCCAATGTGGCAAGACTGTCCTATGCCTAAATCATGGGATAGGGCGCCGGCAAAGCCCATGAGCAAAATATTAAGGTTATTTTTTTCAAATGCTTGAGGAAAATTATAAATAAAATTCATGGTGCTTATGGCGCCAATTCCTGTTTGCTGCACAAAGAATTTTTTCTCGCGCACTAAGTTTTCGATGTCATTTTTAGTATAGCCAATGTCGGCAAGCATCTCATAAACTACAATATTTTCCTCTTGCATGGGAGTGAGGATAAGTAAGCTTTGATCGTTTTGTGACATAATTCCTCAATGTTTTTGATTTTAGATATTATGGAAAAGCCATTCGATGCATAAGTCGGAAGAAGCGCTAGCAAATCCGTGGCAGTTGATCCCCTTCAAGCATGGAAAGGAGTCTTTTTCCGCCAATTTCAGTGCGTAACATGACTTGCCCGGCGCGCCCATCTTCTGCGGCTATGACTTTGCCTATGCATGCTGCTTGTTGCCCATAAGGGCTGGCACGCATGGCGCTGAGGGCTTTTTCTGCTTCATTTTCCGGCACAATACAAATGAGTTTACCTTCGTTGGCAAGGTAGAGTGGATCAAGACCTAGGAAGGAAGCGCCGCTTTTTACGGATTCATCGATGGGAAGCGCTGTTTCTTCTAGTAGCATAGAAATATTAGACTGTGTGGCAATTTCATTAAGCGTTGTGGCTAGGCCTCCTCGTGTGGGATCTCGCAAAACGTGCACAGCTTCTGGAGTGCTGACCGCTTGTAAAATACTTTCTACCATATGATTGAGGGGCGCTGAGTCGGAAGTTATGTCGGAAATAAAGGACAAATTTTCACGCTGAGCCATAATGGTTAAGCCGTGATTGCCAAGGGCGCCGCTCACAAGAATGGCATCGCCTTCTTTTGCGCCGCGTCCTGATGGGGGGTGAGGGGTTATGATTTCGCCTATGCCAGTGGTATTGATAAAAATTTTATCGCACATGCCACGGGGCACAACCTTAGTATCGCCGGTGACAATGTATACGCCAGCTTCTTTGGCGGCTTGCGCCATATCCACAACTACCCGCTCCAAAATATCAAGGTCTAGACCTTCCTCAAGAATGAAAGCGCAAGTAAGGTATTTTGGTTTTGCCAGAAGCATGGAAACATCGTTGACCGTACCGTGCACGGCGAGCGTTCCAATGCTTCCACCAGGAAAAAAGAGCGGTGTCACCGTGTAAGAGTCTGTGCTCATGGCAATGGGGCCGTTTACCTGCAAAAGGGCGGCATCGTCCATGCATTGCAGTATGTCATTAGAAAAATGACTTAAAAAACAATTTGTTATGAGTCTTTGGGAGGCTTTGCCGCCACTGCCACAGTCCAGAAGAAGGGTCTTTTGTGCATTCATATAATTCTCTATGCCGGTAGGCGGTATTTATAATAGGCGGCGCAGGAGCCTTCGGTGGATACCATGCAAGGCCCAAGAGGCGAGGCCGGCGTACATCGCTTTGCAAATAAGGGGCATTTTGGAGGAAGCATTTTGCCCTTGAGCACATCACCACAGCGACAACCAGGCAGCGCTTTTACCTCAGGTAAGGTCATGCCAAGCACCTGCAAGGCATCGCGGTGGGCAAAGCTATCGGCAAAGCTGAGGCCGCTTTCGGGGATATTGCCAATGCCGCGCCAAAGAGCGTCGCTAACTGTAAATACTTGATTAAGTATGGCTTGAGCCTTGGGGTTACCTTGTTGATTGACGGCGCGTAAGTATGCGTTTTGTATACTAAATGTTGCATCTTTAATTTCCTGTGCCATCATCACTAGAGCAAGTAAAATGTCAGCGGCTTCAAAACCGGCCACAATGCCCGGAGTTTTGTAATCGGCTAGGAAGGCATAGGGCTCAAGTCCAAGGATGGTAGAAACGTGCCCCGGCAAAAGAAAGGCATCCACCTGACAGCTTTCGTCTTCAAGCAAGGCCTGCAAGGCCGGCGGCACAAGCTTATGGCAGGAAAATACAAGCAGATTTTTGATGTTTTGGGCTTCTGCCATGAGCAAAGTGCCGGCCACAGTGGGGGCGGTTGTCTCAAAACCAACTCCAAGAAAAACCACAGTATCATTGGGATTTTTTTGGGCTAAAGCTATGGCATCAAGAGGAGAGTAGATAATTTCTACGCGCGCTCCTTCGGCCAAAGCATGCTTAAGGCTTTTGCCATCAGGGGCTGGAATACGCAGTACATCGCCAAAAGTTGCCACAATGACATTTTCTTTTGCAGCCAAGGCAAGAAAGGTGGCAACCTCAGCATCATGCGTTACACATACAGGGCAGCCGGGGCCTGAGAGATGCTCAATATTTGAGGGTAAAAGGTCGCGCAGGCCGCTATGGAAAATGGAAACAGTATGCGTTCCACACACTTCCATAAAGCGCAATGATTTACCATCAAGCACTGCGCTGAGTTTTTCTAACAGCTCAGCGCAAGCCTTGATATCTTTAAAGGGGCGCGATAAATCCATTTTTCAACCTATTTAGTGTAGGATCCCTTAAATGACCCCTTGGTATTGCGATGATGTTCTACGACACAGGTATTGGTGCTCTTATTGAAGTATTGCTGGGTATAAAAAGGAATTTTTATACTATTTCCGGGCTTAATACCTTCAAATTCAATAGCAACGTCATTACCAATGCCAATATCATAGGATTTGCCGTCTTTAGTTTTTACCAAGAAGCCATAATACCCTTCATGGGGTGTTTCTTTGATAAATTTGCCTTCAATGGTCATTTCATTCAGTATTTTTTCGGGACAAGACTCTTCGGTTGCTTTGTTTGCCAAGGCAGGGGTGCTTGTTAAGGCCAAAAGACATATGGCACTGAGCGTAAGAAGTGATTTTTTCATATTAATCCTTTTTAATGATATAAGTATTGACTCTGTAGTATGTAAAAATGTTTACTTTTCAAGTATATAATCGCCAAACAAAAGTGAATCACCATAATTGCTTATGGGGTCATCTCCCCAAGATTCAAAATAAGGGTTTTGTACAATTTTCATGCTTTTTCTGTCGGCAGAAGGGGTGATATGCAAAAGAAAAATGCTTGCCTCCGTGGGAGATGTGAGGCTGAGTTCTCCTTCTGCAATAAAGGCGCTTCCTTTGTCGCTGTAAAACATAACTTGCGCATAATGCTGAGCATCGCCCACAGTGCTTGCGCCTTGCTCATAAATGCGCATGCACTTGTCTGTGGCTTTATTGCAATATATTCCTTCCCAAGAGGGCATTTTATTTTCTTCAGCTTGCCCAAGGTGGGGCATGGCGCACATAACAGCAAACAAAAGCAGGCAGTAGGCTATTTTTTTCATGGCGCTATTCCCCTTTCTTGGTGGTAGTTAAAGATATAACGGCATATGATTTAAGGCTTTTCCAGAGAATAGGTTTAAGTTCAGCCGTAAAAGTGCTTACCTCGTGGTGTTCAGGGTCACGCAAAACTCCCTTGACTGCAATATTGCCAGAATCAAGCGCCTTAGCTTCTTTTACTTGTGCCCAATAGGCAGGTGCTCCGCCTGACATGCGGATGTGAAAGTCTTTCCCATCAAAATGTACCGAGCCATATTGACCGGGGGTAATAGCTGGCAAATCATAATTAAAAAAACGTTTTATAACGCTTTTTACATCTTGCAAAGTAACGAGGCGTTCGCCTAAAGGAGCCGAACCACCACTTTTAAGTAGTGCCGGTGCAAGGCGAGCCTTGCTGTGACTATACATTCTTTCCACATAGCGAGCGGCAAAGGTCAACAAATTTTCAGGTTTTTTGGGGTCAAAAAATTCTTTTGGCTGGACGGAGGTGAGGTAGGTTCTTGTTAGTTCGCTTAAGACAATACTCATGCGTTTTTGTGCCTCAGGGCTGACATCTTCTGCAGCTTGAACCGAAAGAGCACTGCATAGCAGTGCACAAATACAAAAAAATCCAATCCTAAGTTGTCGCATTTTTAACCTCGTTGTGGGTTTTCTAATTTCATAATTGCTCACAACAAACTAGCATAAAATATTGCTATTGAAAAGATTTTTTTGAAGGAGAAGACGAGAAGAGATTCAATTTTCCTTAAAATTAAACGTGCTAGGCGCTATCATTGCCAACCATCATCTTAATATACACCATAAGCTCCTTATAGGAAGAAACATATAACTTGCTGTAAATGTTCCTATTATGCGTGCGTATGGTGTTGATGGAGACATGAAGTTTTTTGGCAACGGCTTGCGCGCTGTGCCCTTGAGTATAGAGCTCAAAAACTGCTCGTTCTGATTTTGTAAGTGTTTCTAATTGTGCAATAAATATATTGTACGCAGAAATATCTATATTTAAGAGTTCACGCTTGTCTTGGGTGAGTGTTTCCTCTTCAGATGCTAACTTTAAGCGTAATTTTTGTTCTTTTTCCTTAAAATACTCTATTAAAGTGCTAAATTCTAAAATATTGGTCTTGGTGTTATTGCCTTTTTGAATTTCTGACAAGATGGCAACTATGGGAGAGGAGTAGCGGCGAGCAAAATAATAAGAAAGCCCAAAAGCAATGAGAATACACAAGACAATAAAGAATGCGATGTGCCCGTAATAACTCCATATAAGATTTTCAACTGTAGCTTTGGGCAACATGGCCACCACATTCCATTGTATGTTTTCACTTAACAAATCTTGAGGATAAATGCGAATGGGGATTTTTTTACCTATAAATTCTTCGCTACCGTTGGAGTATACACTATAAAATTTCCCATGCGTGATGCTAAACTCTTTTGGTTTTGCTAAAAAAGAGTAGGGGTTACCGTGTGAAAAATTGGTATATACCGTCAGAGATGCATTGCCTTGTGCGTCAAGAGTTTGCGTAGCCACAAGGCCGGTGACGCCCTGTATGGAGGGCTTAATATGCGTATGCAACAGATTGTATAAAAGTTCGCTGATTTCAAAGCCGCATGCACCATAAAACTGCCCTGTACTCCCTACAATGGGAGCCCCAAAAAGAATGGCTTTTTCCCAGCCGCTTTCAAATTGGTGTGGTACAGTAAGGGTATATGAACCATGAGAAAGTCCGTCGGTAGAAGCTCGCAGTTTAGCAAATTCATCGGCATAGGGGGTAATATTAAATTCTAAATCCCAATTATTATGAAGTTCAAAGGCATTTTTTACAGCAATTTGCGGCATGCCGCGAAACAAAAATACCGTGGGGTTCGCGTCATTTGGCGAAGAAATATTCATTATCTTAAAATAAATGCCACTGCGAGAATTTTTTGCATAGGGCAGGTCGGCATTCACAGTGGTATCCAGCACCACATAGACACCGCTGGCCTTGGAGATATATAAAGAAGACTTGAGCGTGGCATTGAGCTGCTCAAGTAACATGCCCACAGCTTCTTTATTGTTTTCTAAATCATTAAAAGTCATGCCTTTTTCGGCAAAGGTTTCTTCCATGCTTTGACTTATGGAAGAGCTCATCTGCAGGCTATAGGCGGCTAAATTACTAAATTGTTGCGAGACACTTTTTTCGTAAGTTGCTAAATAATCATCTAAGGTTTTGGAAATATTTCTTTGTTTCATATTGATAACGTCAAATGCTAAGAAAACACCAATGACACAGATGAGCACGATAAAAATAAGCAAGGAAAAATATAATAAAAGTCGCCCCTGCAAAGAGTATTGCTGCGTTGGAGAAAATCGTGTAAAAATAGAAGGCTTTTCCATTGCTTACCTATGTTTTATTGAGGGCTTACTTTTTCTTGAATTTGTTGCAAAGACTTCTCCACAAGGTTTTCAAGGCTGTCTTCTTTATTGAGCCAAGCTTGATGGTTTTTACTAAAGACTTCACGGATTGCGGCAGAAAAAAGATGCTCCATTTCTCCATAGGCTTCAAACGAAGGCGCAGGGATAAAAGTAGAATCTTTCTTAAGACTTAAAATGGCTGCATAGAGAGATTTATAACGCTCATGTGGAAATTGCCTTTGCACTACGTCTGATTCTAACTTGGCAAAATCTGCTTGGCGTACGGGCATATATCCGCCTTGTGTCACAAATGCTAAGTTTTTTTCTTTAGAAACAAGCCATTTGCAGAATATAGCCGCGGCTTTTTCTTTTTCAGGTGTGGATTTTATGGCGCCAAGTCCGCCACCGCGTTGAATATCAATACGCTTAGCTCCGCTAAGGCGCGGTTCAGCGATACTTTTTACCTGTAAGGGTACTTTTTTATTGTTGCTATGTGTTACTTCGTCCTTAAAATAGAGCACCGAGGCAGAAGACTCAACACCTGCTATGGCCTCTCCAATCATAATGGGGACTGTTGCAAAGCCTTTCATAAGGCATACTTCGCCTCGAATGGCGGCCCGTGCTAAAGGGCGCATGGCTTTTTTATATGCTGGGCTATCCCAAATGATTTGATCATCCTTAAAGAAGGCTTCCCCTTGAGAAAGTACATTTAACATAGGGTATTGTAGCCATTCATCATACATAAAGAAAGGCTTGCCACCAGACCATTTGTAGTAACTATGCGCCACTTCAAAAAATCCCTCTAGCGTGGCAAGGTCTGCATAACTATGTCCTGTGTCTTTTGCAAAATTTTGAAAAATACCGTCATTAATGAATAAAACGTTGGATGATTTTGCCAGCGGGAAAATTTTTAACTGGCCGTTAAAGGTACCTTCTTCTAAAAACTGTGGTACAAAAGCGGCAAGTTCTTCTTTTGTAAAATATTTTTTCCAGTCAAGGGCTTGCTCAGGTCCCATGGCTTGTAAGGTCTTGGGGTAGCATGCAAATAAATCCGGCAGTACAGCAGCACCAGGTTCTCTTTTGGCAGCAGCCACTAAGGTTTTGTGAATGGCAGAAGAATTAGAGACAGAGGTTACATTAATGATGATGCCATGTTTTTTCCCTTCTGTTCTGTTAAATTCTCTGACAAGTTCATTCATGGGAGAATGAGTTTGGGCGCCATACACATGCCAAAAAGTAAGAGAAGTAGACGTGTCAGGTTCGAGCGGAGAATTTTCACAGCTCGCCAGAAAACAGGTAAGCAAAAGCACACATAAAAGTGCTTTTTTGCAAAGTGTCGTACACAGGAGTTGCTTTTGTTGCATATATGTTTGCATCCTACACTCTCTATCATCATAATGGTTTACAGCTAGCACATCATCACTGGAATGAGCACGAGGGTTTTGCTTTGCCATAAGCTAACCTATCAAAAAGCTAAACTTTTCTTGACTATAGCAGAAAGTGCACAAAAAAAGAAGTCTTTTCTCCATGTTTGATAAATTTCATCACAGAGATGATGTAGCAAAAAGAAGTATTTAGGCTTTTTTTATAAAATCATCTTAGGGGTGATGGAAATAATTTTGACTCGTAGTAGTCTTGCGCCATAGTACTTTTAGCAGTTGAGTTTGCTATAAAGTTATTTAAAAAATGTAAGCGTGGCAAAGAGAAGGCTCATTTTTGGGCGTAAATGTATTTGCAAAGAATTTTGGTTACAATTATACTCACTTAAACTTTTTACATTATAACAGGAGGCGTATATGTCAGACAGTTACACCGAAGTTACCCGTACAAGTTATGGAGATCGAATCGGCAATTCTTTTAAGGGCATTATTTTTGGTATTATCTTGTTTATTGCAGGCACCGCCCTGCTGTACTGGAATGAAGGTCGCGCCGTGCGCACCGGCGATGCCATTAATGAAGCACAGCTTGCCACCGTCGAATTACCGAGCATTGATACCATAGATACAGCATTTAATGGGAAAATGGTACATGCCACCGGCAAAGCTATCACTAAGGATGTGCTTAAAGACTCCGTAACTGGCGTTAACGCCAACGCCATTGCGCTCATTCGTAATGTGTCCTATTATCAGTGGGTAGAGAAATCTCGCACCAAGGAAGAAAAAAATCTTGATGGCAGTGTGACAAAGGTAACCACCTATACCTATGAAAAAAAATGGGTAGGTTCGCCCGTAAACTCCTCCAGTTTCAAAAAATCAAGCAACCACGAAAACTCAGTTTTGCTTGAGCTTAAATCAAAGACATGGACAGCTGAAAATGTCAGCTTTGGCGCTTATGCTTTGCCTGAGTATCTTATCAAATCCGTAGGCGGCGCAGAGGTTTTTGCTCCTGTGGTTAACAGTGAAGCCCTACAAAAAAGCCTTTTTCCAACCTATGTGGTAAATGATGAAAATAAGCCGCTTGTGCATGTGCGCCAAGACATACTCTATTTGGGTGAAGAACCTAACGCACCAGAAATTGGCGATATTCGCATTACATATTCAGCCAAGCCCCAAGCTGATGTCTCCATTCTTTCGCGTGTTAAAGGCAATAGCTTTGAAAAGTTTTTAGCTAGCAATGGTGAGGATTTTTATCAATTAGATATGGGCATTGTGAATGCAAGCGTCATGTACCAAGGTGCAAAAGATGCCAATAGTATGCTCACTTGGATTTTACGCGGCGTTGGCATGTTGCTCATCGTTATCGGACTCAATAGAATCATTGCCCCATTGGTGACCATAGCCAGCATTGTACCGCTACTTGGCGATCTTTTCGGTGCTGGTGCCGGCCTAGCTGCTACGCTTTGCGGTGTTGCCTGGTCTTGCATTATCATTGCCATTGCTTGGATACGCTTTAGACCTATACTTGGTATTAGTCTCTTAGTTGGTGCTGGCATTCTGATAGTTCTCCTGTATCTTCGCGGTAAAAATAAGAAAAAGGCGGCAGTGGCATAATGTCGGTATGCCCTGCATAAAATAATAAAAGTTTGTTAACCACGGAGTGTGCCATGAGCATTAAACGCATTCTAGCTTCATTTGGTATTATCTTATTATTATCAACTGCAGCCGTGGCCGCTCCGTCGGTTAGCGTAACTAATTATGGGGTAACCTTCACCGAAGCTGTTACTCCTGAAATGATAGAGGAAGCAAAAAAACAACAGGAAGCAAGAAAACTCACAATATCTAAAACCCAATTTCGTTTTAGTAAGATAAGTAGCACAGATATTGCGGCCTTTGTTAAAGCCTTTCCCGATGCTGAAAAGGTAGACTTAGGCTATTCTGATAAAATCACGGATATTTCACCCATAGCTCAGTTAAAAAATCTTAAAAATTTCAACGTCAATGCAAGAAATCTAAAAGACGTCACTGCCCTTGCAGGCTTAACAAACCTTGAACGCATATATCTTACCTACGAGGCGACAGGACAAGATTTAAAATGGATGACTAAGCTTTCAAAATTAAAAGCAATTAGCATAACTCCCAGAGGGCTGACTTCCCTTGAGGGCTTACCGTCATTGCCAAGTATGACGCGAGTAATCATAGACTATATTGATGTAGATTCTTTAGATATTTTGGTAACGGCTATGCCTAGATTGGAAAATCTAAGCCTTAGGTACAGCAGTATTAAAGATATGGCTGCCATAACAAAATTGATAAATCTTAAAGACTTGAACCTTTACGGAGCAAAAATCAAAGATTTTGCCACGCTTGCAAAACTGCCAAAGCTTGAACGAGTTATGTACTATGCTGTAAAGGGCGCTGATTTCTCCACCCTTGGCGCTTTAAAACAGGTGAAGCATCTTCATGGCGGGCTATCTTCCATGAATTCCATTGCTTGGATGAAGGATATGCCAAATTTGCAAAAGTTTAATGTCTTCGCGGAAGATTTGGACGATTATACGCCGCTCAAAAATGCTCCCAACCTTAAAGATTTTCATATTTGGAAAATGAACACACCCGTAGGGGATCTTGCTTTTCTTAAGTCATTAAAGAATATGGAAGTTCTTAGAATTGATAATAACAAGGGGGTTAAAAATTTTGAAGTCATCGGTGAGTTGCCAAATTTAAAACAGCTCAATATTACTAGAAATAACGAAAAAAAAAATACAATTATTAATTATGGTTTTTTGCAAAAGCTCCCCAAACTAAACAGGCTCATATTGAGTGCCAATACGGCAGAAAATCTAGATGTTCAAAATCTTAAAGAGCTTGCCGTTCTTGACTTTGAATACATGAATCTTGGTGATGACAGAAAGCCGCTGGATCTCTCATTGGTTAAAAACCTTCCAAATCTTAAAACTCTTGAGATAGAAAATTGTAGAGTAAGCAATTTACAAAATATGGAAAATTTACCGCAGCTTCAATCCATTTCTATGGTTAAGACCACCGGTGTTACAGATTTTTCTTCATTGTCAAAATTTTCAAAATTAAAGTCTATCTCTGTGTCAAAAGCCGGTTTTACCGATGCTCAGCTTGCCACGGTGCCAGAGGGCATTAAGGTGAACAAGCGCTAATAAAACCTATATCAGTCTGGTGACAGCAAAATCGACTTTTGCAAAAAGTTGTTATATTAGCAAAAATTTCTCTACAATTATTTTTCCTGCAGTTTTCTAAAAATCGTACTTCTATTGACTTGAAAAATTTCTGCAACTTTTTGCACAGAACCATGCATTTCAATGGCACGCTGTAAAAAATCTTTTTCCACATCGGCCATGATTTCCTTGAGGGGACGTTCACTCGCGAGCATAGTTTTTGCGTAGTTAGGGGAGCTGTCTTCTTTGCCGCCCATATATGCTGGCAAGTCGTGGGGGGAGAGTAGGGCAGTGTTGCGTGTGACCACGAGGCTATGCACAAGGTTTTGCAATTCACGCACATTGCCCGGCCAATTGTATCCTCGAAAAATATCCATGCTCACATCCATAAAGGCCATACTTTTGTGGTATTTAGTTGTAAATTCATGCAAGAAATGCTCGGCCAAGGGCTGGATGTCTTCTTGGCGTTCGCGCAAAGGCGGGATGAGAACAGAGGCCACATTTAAGCGATAGTATAAGTCTCGGCGGAAGGTTCCCTCATCAACGCATTGTGCGAGATCTCGGTTGGTGGCAGCAATAATGCGCACGTTGACTTTTTTGGGGGTAGTTGAGCCAACGCGCAAAATTTCGCCATCTTGGAGTACGCGTAAAAGGCGGGTTTGCATATTTAGAGGTAGTTCTCCAAGTTCATCTAAAAAAATCGTACTGCCATCGGCCATCTCAAAATAGCCGGCTTTGCCTTTGGGGGAGGCGCCGGTAAAAGCTCCGGGATTGTAGCCAAACATTTCGGATTCAGTAAGGGCTTCGGAGATGCCGCCGCAGTCAACCTTAAGCATAAGTTTACTGCGACGTAGGCTTTGGTCATGGGCGTAGCGTGCAAAAACGTCCTTACCTACGCCAGTTTCCCCAAGGATGAGAATGGTGGCGTCGGTTTTTGCCAAACGATCTAGAAGGTTAATGACGTCTTTGAGGGCTGAGCTAGCGTATACGGGGCTGGCGTTGGCGGATTGTTTTTGTGCCACGTAGGCCAGCTGTTCGTTCATTTGGTTGATGAGCTGGGTTTGGGCGTCCATTTGCTCGTTAAGTTGGGTGAGCATGGTGATGTCACGCACGAAGGTGACTACAAGGCACAGTTCTCCGTATTCGTCAAAAACGGGAATGCCCGAGAGCACCACTTTTTTTCCATTGCGTAACAGTTGCACCTTGGTGCTGGGTTTGGAGGTGCGCACGATTTCGGGATTTAAGATATTATCAAAGATTCCTTCTTCTTGCAGGGAGCGCACGTTGCGTCCTTGGACTTCGTTGTATTTGATGCCTGTGAGTTGCTCGTACATGCGGTTGACTTTTAGGGTGTTACCGTGAGCGTCGGTGATGAAGATGCCGTCGGCCAGAGCATCGAGCAGGCTTTCGAAGTGTTTGAGTAGCAAGTTTTGGATAGGCATATGGTTTTCCGTGTTTATTGTTGTTAGGGAATGGTATAATATTTGGTAAAGTAAATAAACTTAAATTTTGGGTTGGGAGTTATTATTTAATGGAAAGTGATTTTGGTTTTAAGATGGAGGAATGTTTTTTAAAAGAAGATAGCACCTACCGCAAGGCTTGCCATAGATTACTTGAGAAAGTCCAAGTTTTAATATCACAAAATATAATATTCATTATATATCAAGATAAAGGCCATTTTATTGATAGCATATAGACTAATGTTTTAGCTATAATTTGTAGTGTTTTTCAAAATAACGACTTTTACTTGGCATACTACGTTTAATAGTCAAATATTTCCATAAATATGCGGATTATGCATTTAGAAAATCTAGCGCATATTTACACGCTGTGAGAAGTAAGCACGTTGCCAAGATATATTTAATGAGAGTGGCAGGAACAAATTTTTGACAACGTGCTCCC
>CAYJHU010000009.1:0-19883 GCA_964369655.1 uncultured Desulfovibrionaceae bacterium
TTTGCCCCCAGAAAAATAATTATGCGCTTCTTTCTAAAAACAGTACCGTACTATTAAGCCCAAGCGTGCGTGAATACTCAACCTTCTTTGCTACTCTTTTCATCACAGTAATATTATCCAGCGCCAAGCCGTCTTCTTCTTGAGCAGAAAATAAATCCAGAGCCTTACCATCATCACGAAGACTTAATAAAATATTATTTTCATCAATTCGGCACAGCACATCCAAGGCCAAATCTTTTTGCTCGCCATTAAACTGACTAATATTTACAGCGGCTTCTTCCGCAAGCAAGCCTAAAAAGTTTGCCTGCTTTTCTGTAAGCTTATGCAACTTCCCAAAGGCTATTAAGCCCTTAGAAAGTTCCACAGCGTCCTTGGCCTTTGCGCTAACGTCATACACTTTTTCATTTTCTGCTGGCTTTTCTTCTAAAAGCCAGTTGGCATAGCGGTTTTTATTATTATTCCAAACCCATGCGCATAGGGCTACGGCGAGTATCAATGTCAGCGTTTCGGAAAAGACATAAGCCCACCACACGCCTACAATGCCATAAACATCGGAAAGTACGAGCGCCAAGGGCAAAAGCAAGGCAAAACCACGCAAAAGAGAAATGAAAACAGCAATTTTAGGATGTTTCATCACCTGCAGATAATACATGAGCGTGCAAGAAATACCCACGCCCAAAAGGCTTAAGGCAAAGATTCGTAAAGCCACAATGCCCATCTCAACAGTGCTTGCCTCCACCACATTAAATAAGGCCAAAATAGCCACGGGGAAGAACTCCAAAAGCAATGCCGAGACCAAACAACACACGATTACCACCAGCATGGTTCGCCAAAAGACAAAGCGCGTGCCTCGCCAATCTCGCTCTCCATAGAGCAATCCAAGCAAGGGAACCATGGTATCGGAAGCGCCTGTAATAAACATGGAAATAAGCGCAATGGAAAAATTGCACACGGTAAATACAGCCATGGCACTAGCGCCGCCAAGACTGAGTACAATTTGATTGATAAACAATATATTCAACGATAAGAGCAAAGTAGTCACAGTAATGGCGGAGCCGTAACTGCACACATCCCCAAGCAAAACAAGTCTTTGCCAAACGGCGGATGTAAAGTTTAGGGTGCGTTCTTTGGAAAGCCAATAGCGCAATATCCAAATAAGACCCACCGTATAGCCGGTAATTGTAGCCAGCGCTGCGCCGGCAATGCCCATGTCAAAGAATAAAATATACACAAAATCCATGCCCAAATTGACCACATTTGCCACAATGAGCATTTGCGCAGAAAGTTGCGGACGCCCGTCGGCACGGATTAAAAAGCTCATACCCGGCACAAGCACCATCAAAGGCGCCCCCAGTAAGAGCACGTGTACATAATTTTTGGTATAATCGTAGAGGGTTTCGTTATTACAAATTAAGCTCGTTAAGGCATCAATATAAAACACTCCCGCCCCTATAAAAAATATAGAAACAAAGAGCATACCCATAAGGCTTATGCTAAAGGCCACATTGGCCTTGCCCTTATCGCGCTCCCCTTTGGCAACAGAAACCAAGGTGGCGCCACCTGCCCCAAAGAGCATGAACACCACTTGAAAAAACATGACAATGGGCTCTGCCACATTTACGGCGGCCATGGCGTTGGCACCAATGGTTTGCCCCACAATTATGCCATCCACAATGCAGGCTATCATCATGGACATACCGCTAAGAGTAGTCGGAATAAGGTATTCCCTGAATTTTTTTTCTAATAGGTGCCCGTTCCTCTTAAATGTTTTTGCCTCCATTATTCATCCTTATCAAAGAAGCCCAGCGTAGCAAGAGCCTCTAAAAATTGACGAAGATAGCTACCAGAGGTATTTGGCCACATAAAGCCCATGCGATACAAAATTTGGCTTGTGTAGGCATTGTCAATTTCAACAGGCTGAGCATTGGCATATTCGCCGTACTGCTCATATGCAAGCAAGGTGGTCAATTTTTTAGCCTTATTGGCATCATCCTTGACCATATCCAGCCTTTTTTGAAATTCATTATCTTCCGTCAGTTCAATATCCATATTCAGCTGACGCATGCTTAAGATAATATCCCCAAGGAACACGCTGTGGTTATTATAAGGATGGAAAACACTGCAAGCCGCTGGAGTCTGCGCCAGCAAGAGCAAAGCCTTTGCCGTGCTATCAATGGGGGAGAACTCCATTTGCATTTCCATGGCGCTAAAGGGGAAGGCACCAATGGCATCATAAGCACGCAAGCGACCCGCCGCGGCATTGGTGGTGAAGTTAATTTGGAATTCGCCATCTGCTTCGCGAGCGGCTAGGTTGCCCACACGCATGATTTTCGCATCTAAGCCATCTTGCATAGCTTCCAAAATCACACGCTCAGCCATGAACTTACTGTGCACATATTGATTGCTCACATCTTGCCCAAAGTAGAATTTTTCTTCTGTGAGCTTATGCGAAAGCGCCGGCACATCATTGATACGGTCACCGCCCACACTCACCGTTGAAACATGAACAAGGCGAATGCCGCGCGGCTTACAAAAAGCCACCATCATCTCAACGCTACCCACGTTTACATCTTCTATCTCGCTATCTTTAGCAAAGTGCTTAACGGAAGCCGCGCAATTTATTAATGTATTTATGGGGGCATCCTTTACTGCTTCTTGCCAATCGGGCTTGGTAACATCGCCTTGCACGACAAAAATGCGCTTATCAAATAACTCTTCATAGTTATTGTCAAAGTAATAAAAGAGCTGTGCCTTAAGCCTGTTTTGTGCGCTTACGCCATTTTTTCCGCGCAGGACGCAATAGGCAGTACCTGTTTCATTTTCTAGGAAGGAGTGCAACACATGAATTCCCAAAAATCCTGTGGGGCCGGCAAGCAAAATATTTCCGATAGAATATCTTTCACCCGCTGAAAATGCTTGTAAGGTGTTGGCCTTTAATGTGGCCTCAAACTTGCTATAATCATAATTAGCTACATCAACAAGTGCGTTATCTTCCACTTGTTCTCCACTCATCTTTGCGGCCAAAGCCCTTGGCGTTGGGTGGGCAAAAATATCCCCATAGGACACCGTAATGCCTTTTTCCTGCGCCATTACCAGCACATTGGTCACGCTTAAGGAAGAGCCACCAAGGTCAAAGAAGCTATCCAGCGCGCCCACCTCATCAAGCTTCAAAACATCAGCATAAATATGGCAAAGCACAGTTTCCAGCTCATTTTTTGGCTCAGCATGTGTAACGATTTTCTTTTGTGGTTGTGGAGTTTCTAATTCCTTTTCATCCAGCTTGCCATTGGGCGTTATCGGCAAGCTCTCAAGCTGTGCATAGGCCATGGGTACCATGTAGGCCGTAAGTTTTTTATGTAAATGCGCCTTAAGGTCTTCCACATCCACTTGCTGCATGGCACAAAACCATGCGCAAAGATGCTCAGTTCCGCCAAAGTCACGCACCCGCACAACAGCCTGCGTTACGCCCTCATAAGAAATTAAAACTTGTTCAATTTCGCCAGGTTCTATGCGCAAGCCACGTAATTTTAATTGCCTATCGCAGCGCCCTAAAATTACAACATCGCCCGCATCGGTCCACTTAGCATAATCGCCTGTTTTATAAACACGCTCATTGGCATACATGATAAATTGGCTTTCGGTCAGTTCCGGGCGATTGCGATAACCGCGCGCCACACCGGCGCCCCCAACATAAAGCTCACCCATAACACCTGTTGGCAAAATGTTGCCATGCGAGTCCACAATGTATTCATTCACGCCCAAAAGCGGTGACCCAACGGTTATTTCTTTTTCATGGGTGATTTCTTTTTCATTACAAGAAATGGTAATTTCCGTGGGCCCATAGGCGTTAAAAATACGTGCATTGGTTTTTCTTTGCAAAAATTGCATCAATGAAAACGGAAAAGCCTCTCCGCCACTCATCAAGACTTTACACTTGGAGAGCGCCTCCACAAATGGCTCATAAGAAAGGAATTGTGCCATGCGCGAGGCGGTCGCACTAAAGGCGTCGCAATTATAGCGCTTAAAGAGTGCGGTTAATTTTTGTGGATGGTTGGCGCTTTCATCATCTGCCAGCACCACCGTAAGCCCATTGCACAAAGTAGGAGAGGTATCTTTGATGGATAAGTCAAATGACACCGTTGTCACGGAAAGAACCACACTGGCATCTTGCACCAAGGCATGCAGGTGCGCATTGGCCTTGTGATTTTGCATATGATTGCTGATACCGCCATGCGTAATCATTACCCCTTTTGGCTTTCCTGTAGAGCCTGAGGTATAAATCATATAGGCCAAATCTTCTTTGGAAAGCTCGCAAGACGGCGCTTCTTGCTCAGAATTTTGCTGTAATTGCTCCACCGACAGCACGGAAACATCTTGCCAATCTGCCGCAGTTTGGGCTGAACTTACAATAAAACTCGCTCCACTATCTTCCATAATGTGCAAAATACGCTCTTTTGGATAGGATGGATCGCAAGGAATGAACACGCCGCCGGCCTTCAAAACTGCATATTGCGCTATGACCTGTATGCCACTGCGCGGCAGTAAGAGCAAAACACTATCTTGCTTTTGTAAGCCGCGCTTAAGCAGTCCATGCGCCATTTGATTGGCGACGGTATTCATTTTTTCAAAGGTCCAACGTCCATCACTAGCGATGAGCGCCGTGCGTTCCGGCGTTTTTTGCACTTGCTTTTCAAGGCAGCGATGCATCAAATATTCTTCTGCTTTACGTGTTTCTGCCTTGCCAAAACGGCTCAACAGCGCTTCTTCTTCCTTTGAGAGCATGGAAAGTTTTGTAATATCTTGCTGAGGATTGGCAACCATATTTTGCACAACCACCGCCATGGCGCTAGCGATGCGTTTAATGAGGGCCTCACTATACAAGGCATCATTATATTGAACACAAATGGCAGGAGTTTGCTCGCGCTCTTCTATTTGAATGGAAATATCAAACTTTGGCAAGGGCGCTTCTAGCATTTCACTGTGTACCAAACTATTGCCGATGCGAACTTCTTCGCTAAGCCCCAACTGGCAAGCATAGTTAATATGCGGCGAATAGCCAAAGCTCTCCTGAATTGATAAATGCGGAAAATGCCCATAAGCTATGGCCTCTTGGAAAAGATGACGGCTTTGCGCGCAAAATTCCAGCACACTTTGCCCTGGGCATAACTCTGTGCTTAGCGGCATAGTTTGTACAAACATGCCAATGCAATCGGCAAAGCGCACGTCATCTCGTCCATTGCTCACCGAAGAAATATACACCCTATTTTGAGCGGTAAAGCGAGCCACAGTATAAAAGGTCGCCGCCAAAAAGACATGCGCCAAGGTGAGTTTATTTTCCTTACAAAAAGCCTGTATGGGGGCGATGTCGGTCTTTGCCACATATTCGCCTAGGGCTCCATCCTCTGCCTTGCCGCCAAGGTCTGCCGCAATGGCGCTGGCCTGAGTATAATGGCTAAATAAATCTTCATAATAGCTTTGCGCCTCTTTGCCTTTTTCGCCTACTATTGCTTTATCTTGTATTTGCAAGGCAGAATAAAAGCCCATGGCTTCAACCTTTGGCAAATTGCCGTCATAGGCTTGTTGCAATTCCTGCAACAAAACGCCCATAGAAACGCCATCAAATATGATATGATGCACATCAATGAGGATAAAAACTTCTTTTTCGCATATGACAACAGCAGCGCGATATAATGGCCCCGTATCAAGCTTAAAAGGCTTCACAAAATCCTGCTTATAAGCAGAAAATTCGCTGGGTGATAAGGTTTTTTCTTCCACCAGGGGGTCTTTATTTTCCCCTTGCACCTGCATGAGCACGCCGCTTCTTGTTTCCACATGCACCGACATGATGGGGTGCAGGGCAATCACTTGCCGCAAAGCATGGGCCAGCTTATCTGCATTTATTTCAGTTCCGCAATGCAGCAACATTGGGATATTGTAAATAAGAGCATCGGGGCGCTTGGCGCTGTCATAATACACACCAAGCTGAGCGGCAGAAAGCTTGAGACTTTGCCAATTTTGCGCACCTGCCACATCTTCTTCTGCTTCGGTGGGCATTGCACCGCGCTGTAAAAGAGATTGCAGGATTTTATTTTCAAGACTTATAAGGTTTGTCCCGTCAAGCAACTCCGCCACGGAAATACGACAATCAAAATGCTTATACATTCTGCTGGACAAGGCCATCATTGAAAGAGAAGAAAGCCCAAGGCTCACAAAATCCTTTGCGGGGTCAATTTGTTCTAATCCCGTTAATTCTGTGATAATTTCTACGATTTGCTTTTCCAAAACATTTAGCTCACGCGGTGCGGTGCTCTCTTCATTTAGCGATTGAGTAGGCGTTGGTAAGCGTCGCTTATCTATTTTTCCATTGGGGTTTAGGGGCATTTTTTCTATCTGCATTGTAATGGCTGGCACCATATAATGCGGCAGAGTTTCGGCTATAAAGGCGTTTAAGGCGTCAATATTCACAGGCTCATCGCCCACAATATAGGCCACTACAGCCTTACCGCCTGAGGGAAGATCCTTTGCCACCACGCAAGAATTTTTAATGCCTGCAAATTCAGAAATTCTATACTCGATTTCGCCAAGCTCAATGCGGAAACCACGGATTTTCACTTGTTCATCGCGCCGTCCCACATATTGAATATTCCCACATGGCAAATAACGGCAAACGTCACCGGTTAAGTACATTTTTTCAAAACCGGCTTCACTGGAGAAAGGATTTTGCTTAAATTTTTCGGCGGTGAGTTCTGGTCTGTGTAGATATCCAAGGCTCACCTGTGGCCCTGCAACGCATAATTCACCAAGGGCTCCCATGGGCAAAGCCCTGTCATAAGCATCCACAATATAAATATCTGTGTTGGCAACGGGTTTTCCGATGGGCACCGAAGCGCATTCTCTTTTAAAGGGGAAGCTTGTTATGTAAATAGTGCCTTCTGTGGGGCCATAGGTATTATAAAAAGGATAGCTCGGCGGCGGGCAAGAGGTGAATTTTTCCCCGCCAAAAGTTAAGGCGCGCATATAGGGATTATCCGGATACTGGATGGCATATTGCCTTGCCACTTGGGTGGTAAATTCCGTATGGCTAATTTTGTTCTCTAATAAAAACTCATGCAAGGCCGCCAAATCAAGGCGAATTTCTTGCGGAATAATATGTATGGAAGCCCCGCAAGTAAGATATGGATACATTTCCTGCATGGAAGCATCAAAGCCAAAACTGCCATATACCGAAGAGCGTGCTTCGCAGTCCAACTGGAAATACTCTTGAAATGAAAGACAAAAACTCACCAAATTCGCATGTGTTAACATTACGCCCTTTGGCTTGCCTGTGGAGCCGGAAGTATAGAGCAAAGCAAAAAGGTCAGTGGCTTGCACTTCTGGTAAAGTGCAATTTTCATCAAGCTCCCAATTCTTAATGTCGTCTGTAAACAGCACTGTGCCTTTATAATCTTGCAAAATATCATGCAATTCTCTATCGGCAATCACACAAGCAGTGCCTGAATCTTCGAGCATATATTGCAGGCGATCTGACGGATAACTTGCATCCAAGGGTAAGCATATGCATCCAGCTTTAAGTATGCCCGTGGTGCAAATAGGAAAACGCGCGCTACGCTGGACTAAAATCCCCACTGCACTTTGTTTTTTTATGTCATGTTTAAGCAGGGTTTGCGCCACGCGCTCGGAAAGATTGTCAAATTCTTCAAAAGTGAGCGTAATATCTTTAAAGCTGATTGCCTCCCTTTTTGCATGCTTTGCAAATTGAGAACGCAATAAATCCAGCATAGTTAATGACGCATCGATGGGAATACGTTTGCTGTTAAAGCTTTTATAAGCAGATGGCGGGTTTTCCTTAGCAAGGCAGACGCTTTTAAGCGGAATATCTTGTAAAAATTCTTGCAAAACGCACAGCATCATTTCGCCAAAGCTTTCAATATTTTCATCAAGATAGAGCTGTGGGCTATACTCAAACCACAGGCTATAATCGCCATCTACTTTATGCACTTCCAAGGCAAAATTTGATATGGGCGCAAATCTGAAAGGCTCTGGGGTTACAAATCCGCCAAGCAATGGCTCTGCGCAAAACACCTCTCCCTGATAGACAAAAAAGACATCGGGTTTTACTTCATGCTCCTCAACTATTTTCATGAATGGATATGCATCATTGCGCAAAGTTGCATGAAATTGCTGCTGGGATGCTTTCATATAATCCCAAGTAGACATTTCCTCATCTATTTTTGCATAAATGGGCAAGGTACGAGCCAGCATACCCATGGTGTTTTTGAGTTCAGGAGCGCGGCGCGCGGCGCTGACCGTGCAAAAAAGAGCCTCGCTTTGTCCGGTCATCTTGGCTAGGGTATAGGCAAAAGCACTTAAAAAATAAGAGCTTTCTTTTATGCCGAAGCTTTTTAGTTTTTCGCGTATATCATTGCCATTCATGGCATCTTTTGTGGAAACTTTATGCAATTTGTACTGGATATTTTTGCAAGATGCATCCATGATTTCATCCGCAACTAGATTAGAATCCACCTCCACCCCAGCAAGCAAGTCGTCAAAATATTTTTTGCTCTGTGCATATTCTTCGCTTGTGCTCGCACTTACTTCATTGTTGCATATTTCAAAAGCAGTGGTTTCTTCCTTAAGACACTCCTTGCCTTCAAGAATATTTATCACTTGCTGCAGGAGCAAACGTAAGGCACTACCATCACAAATTAAATGGTGCACATCTGCTAATAATTGAATTTCACTTTCATTTTCATAAACGCGAAAATTGAATAATGGCCCTTGCCCCAAGTCAAAGGGCTTTACAAAATCCTTCTCTATTTCTTCGTCGCTCATATTGCGAGCATCCACACTCTCAACGGCATAGGCCATTTGCGGATTAGGCACAAGAACAGGAATCTCATCCTTTGTGCACACATAGGTTTTTAGGAAAGGATAAAGCTCTATGGCTTTTTTTATGCCTGCACAAAGGCTTTGAGCATCAACTGCCACACTCTTTGAAAAACGATAACGTATGGGGATATTATATCTTAAGCTCTCAGGGGTTTGTAAGCAAGCAAGATAAATACTTAACTGAGTATCTGTCATGGGATAGCTTGTCTGCTCTTGCGTTTTTATGGCGTGTTCCGATAAGTTATTTTTTGAGTTTTGCATAAATAATATCTCCATATAAGCTAAGACTTTGCGTATTAATAAACATCTTAAACGCTTAATAAAATGAGAAGGGCTAAAACCTCACTTATGCGCAGACTATGTTACTTAATTTTTATAGTCAATGCCTAGACTACAGAGTATTAAGCTGAAAGCGTTTTATCATTGTCAAAACAGCAATTAAAAACACAATGAGCTATATTTTTATTGCCTACGAGCATATTCAATGCTATCAGAAGCTTAAAGAATGGGAGGACATATGCATTTAAGAAAAAGAGTTTTAGTCACTGGCGGAGCGGGTTTTGTGGGCTCACATTTATGCGAACGCTTGCTACAAGACGGGCATGAAGTTGTCTGCGTGGATAATTTTTTTACCAGCGCAAGGCAAAATATAGAGCATTTGTTGGATAACAAAAACTTTGAGCTTATGCGCCATGACATCACCTTTCCCTTATATCTTGAGGTTGATGAAATTTATAATCTTGCCTGCCCAGCCTCACCCATTCACTACCAGCATGACCCTGTGCAAACCATCAAAACCTGCGTGCATGGTGCCATAAACACCCTCGGCCTTGCCAAGCGCTTGCGTGCACGTATTTTTCAGGCTTCAACTTCTGAAGTCTACGGTGACCCACACATTCACCCCCAAACTGAAGACTACTGGGGGCATGTAAACCCCATTGGCACGCGCGCCTGCTACGACGAAGGAAAGCGCTGTGCAGAAACACTTTTCTTCTCCTACCATCGCCAGCACAACCTCCCCATCAAAGTTGGACGGCTCTTTAATACCTATGGGCCGCGCATGCACCCCAACGACGGACGTGTGGTTTCAAACTTTATTATGCAAGCCCTGCAAAATAAAGATATTACCATTTATGGAGACGGATCACAAACACGCTCATTTTGCTATGTAGCTGACCTCATAGAACTTATGGTCCGCTTCATGGCTTCTCCTGTGGAGTTTACCGGCCCCATGAATATGGGCAATCCCGGCGAGTTCACCATTTTAGAACTTGCGCAAACCGTCATAGAGCTAACCAATAGCAGTTCAAAAATTATTCACTTACCACTGCCCTCTGACGACCCAAAGCAAAGGCAACCTGACATAAGCCTAGCTAAAAAGAATCTTGATTGGCAACCGCAAATCAGTCTGCGTGAAGGGCTCATGCCAACCATTGCCTATTTCGAAAGATTCTGTCGCTAACAGCCAAAGCGAACGCTTTGCACAATGAATTGTGCAAAGGTCTTAAAGCATAAAAATACCACAAAAAAAACCCCATTACTGAAAAGCAATGGGGTTTTTGAAATATATATGGTCAACTAAATATTAGTTACCATTCAACTCCATACGGAATTTGCGGGAGAGGCGAAATACTACAACTTTACGGGGAGCCAAGGTAATGGTCTCGTCAGTTTGTGGATTGCGACCTTTGCGAGCATTTTTGTCATAGGCTTCAAATTTACCAAAGCCACTTACCAACAATGCATCATCTTTTTTGATGGCTTGCTTCATAATATCCAAAAGTTTTTCCACAATAGCTTTTACGTCAGCGCGGTTTTTGTCGCTTTTTTCGTAAATAGCTTCAACAATTTCAGCTTTTGTTAATGTCTTCCCCATACAGTCCTCCAAATAAAATATGCTTATACAATATTTATGCACAGATACCGCACATCCAATCACAGGTTCCGTGCTATTTTGTAACTTGCTTCCCAATAAAAAGCATGTACCTTCCTACACATGCCACATGAAAACATGGGCCTCTCTTAATGTATCAATACCATTCCTTCGTACATTTTCGAGAAATCTTAAGGCTAAAGCATTTTACTTTTTGCTTTGCCTAGTCTACAAAACAGCTCGAAAGCTCGTATCTTACTTGCGACCTTGATTAACTCAGGGCCTGCTATGCAAAATACCTGACCGGCAAAACATAAACAGTGGAAAAGCAAAATATGCCTTTTTTTCTCTATACTCTGCATACCCCTTGTATGCAAGGTTTTTTTTAATTATTTTCCAATTTTTTTTGCTTTTACTGCACAAAAATAGTTTTCACCTCCGAATAAAAATTTAAAAGAATTAAAAATCAAACAGTTATGAACGTACCACCCATTTGTATTCCTTGGCCACAAAAAAAAAGCCATAAACAAAAAATACTTCCACTCTTTATTCCTTTTGCAGGTTGTGAGCGTCGCTGTATTTTTTGTGCCCAAGATAAACAAAGCGGCAAGCGTGCAAGCCATGATTTAGATGCGAACCCACGACGCCTTTTGCAAAATTGCTTGGCTGAGGCAAAGCAAAGGCTTGTGCATAATGCGAAGCAAGGCCTGCCGCCGCTAGAACTCGCCTTTTATGGAGGAACTTTTACGGCCTTAGATGATGAAAGCTTTGCCCTTTGTGTTGACTTTGCTGAACAAGAAATTCATGCGGGGCGCAGCAGTGGCGCGCGCTGCTCCACTCGACCCGATGCCGTTTTAGGCCGTAACCAAGAGCGACTCATGCGCATGCGTCAAGCTGGCTTTCATACCATTGAACTTGGGGTACAAAGTTTTGACGACCACGCCTTACATTTGGCTAAGCGGCACTACACCACTCAAAGTGTACATACGGCCTGCACGCTCGTGCAAAAGCTCGGCTTCTCTCTTGGGGTACAGCTTATGCCGGGTATGCCGGGAGTCAGCACTCAAGTTTTTTTGCAAGACGTCCAAAGCGCCATTGAGCACAAGGCTGATTTTTTACGCTTTTATCCATGCCAAGTCATCGCCGGGACAGAGCTTGCCACCTTGTGGGAACGCGGTGAATTTAAGCCATGGGAACTTGATACCTGCCTTACAACCTTAAGCAAAGCGTGGCTTATGGCACATATGGCGCATATTCCTGTCATCCGTATGGGGCTTGCCCCTGAAGTTAGCCTCTCAGAGCATATTCTGGCTGGGCCGCGCCACCCTGCCCTTGGAAGCATAGTGCAGGGTCTTGCCTTGCAGCATCATATATATACAAATCTACCACAAGGAGCACGCATCCAAAGAATTTTTGCACCTAAGGGATGTCAGGGATATTTTTGGGGACATGAAAAAAACTTATGCCACATTTGGGAAAAAATGGGCATACATCATGGCAACATAACTTGGCATGCACAAGAAGAAATCATCCTAACACTTTAGCTTTGTACAACAAATAAATGTATACACTTATCCTTAAAAAACACTGTCTTATTTAATAAGTTTTTTTTGTGAATAAAAAAACTTGCGTTTTATTTACATACATGTAAAACCTCCTTGAGAAAAAATGTACTGTTTGGCGATTTTTTTCAAAATCTCTTTTGACAGTATTTATATCGTGTTTATATTCATTAATAGTAAAAATACGCACTAAGATGAACAGAAAAAATTTTGCGGCATCTTGTGCGAATTTGCACTTACATGGAATACTCTATTTCTGACGCCCACCTTCGAGTTCAGTGTCTGCCATGGAAATGAAAACAACACAAAAACAAAGTTTTATATGCAAAAAAACAATAGGTGTTTTTTTGTTATTCGTATGCAGTTATGCGCAAATTATGAGGTATAATACATGCAAAAAGTGACAAAACTCCACAACCTAAACTTTCGCGAAGAAATTGCAAAGTTAGAGGAAGCCTGTGGACAAAAGGTTGCAACATGCTATCAATGTGGCAATTGTACGGCGGGATGTCCGGCATCTTTCGTCTATGATTTACAGCCACATCAAATTTTACGGCATTTGCAGTTAGGTAATTTGGATCGCGTCCTTGAATCCAAATCTATTGCCATGTGTCTTTCATGTTCAACCTGCTCACAACGATGTCCAAACAACATTGATATTGCGGGCATTATGGAGCATTTACGCCATTTGGCCCGCCACGAAGGTACTTTTGCCGTACCCAAAATCAATGATTTTTGGAAGTCCTTCCTTGACACAGTTCGTTTGAGCGGTCGCACCTACGAAATGGGTGTTATGGTGCTTTACATGATTCGTTCCGGCCGCCTATGGACAGACGTTGACCTTGCACCTACAGCCTTGCGCAAAAACAAACTGCCATTTCTCCCCCATACCACCAAAGGCGCAAAAGCTGTGGGGCGTATCCTAAAACGTTATGAAGAACGCTGTCGTGAGGAGGGCAAAAAAGCATGAAACTTGCCTATTATCCCGGCTGTTCCGCAGTAGGAACATCTGCTGACTACGAGATGTCCACACGCATTGTGTGTACTGCTCTTGGCCTTGATCTTGTGGATATGGAAGACTGGAACTGTTGCGGCTCAACGCCGGCACACGCCGTCTCCACCGAACTTTCCGCTGCTCTTTGCGGCCGAAACCTTGACATTGCCGCCGCCGCCGGCTCCGAAAAGCTCTTAACGGGCTGTCCTTCATGTCTATCTAATTTACGCCATGCCGCGCATCGCTTAGAAGACAGCGAGTTTCGTCAAAGCGTCAATGGGCTTTTGGATGAGCCGCTGGCTGAAAAGCTTCCTGAAGCAACTTCAGTTATGCAAGCCATTGTTGAAAACTTTGGCCTTGAAGCCATTGCCGAGCGCGTTCGCATCAAATTTAAAGGTTTGCGCGTTGCACCCTACTACGGCTGTTTAATGAGCCGTCCGGCTGAGCTTATGAACTTTGGCCACCCAGAAAATCCGCAAATGATGGAAGATATCCTTAAAGCTTGCGGAGCTGAGGTCATTGATTTCCCCTTAAAGACAAGCTGTTGCGGTGCATCCTTTGGTATTCCTGAGCGTCAAATGACAGCCAAGCTTTCCGGAAAGATTTTGCAAGTTGCTGAAAATATGGGTGCCGATGCTGTAGTGGTGGCCTGTCCGCTCTGTCAAATGAACCTTGACTTGCGCCAAGACCAAGCCTCCAAGGCCATGGGCTCGCATTTTAATATTCCCGTACTCTATTTCACTCAAGTGCTTGGCCTTGCCTTTGGCTATAGCGCCAAGGAGCTTGGCTTTGGCAAACTTTGCGTTAGCCCTGCCTCCTTGCTTGAAAAAGTGACACCTACGGAGGTGAACGCATGAGAATAGGCGTTTTTATTTGTCACTGTGGCAGTAACATTGCCGGCACGGTGAAATGTAATGAGGTGGCGGAACTTGCGCGCACCTTCCCTGAAGTAGTGCATGCCGTAGACATTATGTACGCCTGCGCTGAGCCGGGACAACAAGCCATCGAAGAAGCCATCAAAGAACATAAATTAGACGGCGTTGTGGTGGGTTCTTGTTCACCGCGCATGCACGAGCCAACCTTCCGCCGCACGGTAGAACGCGCTGGCCTCAACCGCTATATGTTTGAAATGGCCAACTTGCGCGAGCATGTTTCTTGGATTGGTAAAAACATGGACGCCAACACGCACAAGGCTCAAGAGCTGGTGCGCATGGCCGTTGAAAAATTGCGTAACAACAATCCGCTTACCGCACAATCCTTTGCCATCAATAAGCGCGTGCTTATCATTGGTGGGGGCGTGGCCGGTATTCAGGCAGCCCTTGACTGTGCTGACGGCAACACCGAAGTTGTTATGGTAGAGCGCGAAGCCACCATCGGCGGAAAAATGGCGAAGATTGATAAAACCTTCCCCACCGTTGACTGTTCGGCCTGTATTTTGGGTCCAAAAATGGTGGACGTTGCACAGCACTCCAAAATTACACTTTATGCCTACTCCGAAGTGGAAGAAATCTCTGGCTATGTGGGCAACTTCTCAGTGCGTATCCGCAAAAAAGCCGCTTATGTGGATTGGGATAAATGTACCGGTTGTGGCGCTTGCCTCGAAAAATGCCCCATCAAGACCGAAGACACCTTTAACGAGGGCGTAGGAAAGTCCGGTGCCATCACCATTGCTTTCCCGCAAGCCATTCCTAAGAAGGCTGTTATCGACGGTACTAAATGCGCCAAGATTCTTAAAGGCAAATGCGGCGTCTGCGCCAAAAAGTGCCCCACGGGCGCCATCAACTACGTTCAAGAAGATGAGGTTGTGGTAGAAGAAGTGGGCTGCGTTGTTGCTGCCACCGGCTATGAGCTTATGGACTGGACAGTTTACGAGCAATACGGCGGCGGACGCTATCCTGACGTTATCACCAGTTTGCAATATGAGCGCATGATGAACGCCTCAGGCCCAACTCATGGTCACATCAAGCGTCCTTCCGACGGCACAGAGCCCAAGAGCGTGGTCTTTATCCAATGCGTTGGCTCGCGTGATCCATCCATCGGCCGTCCTTACTGCTCTGGTTTTTGTTGTATGTACACAGCAAAGCAGGCTATTTTGACCAAGGATCACATCCCTGACTCGCAATCGCACATTTTCTATATGGACATTCGTTCCCCCGGAAAGATGTATGATGAATTTACCCGCAGAACCAGCGAGCAATACGGCGCCAACTATATTCGTGGGCGTGTATCTTCCATTTACCCCAATGGTAAAGGTCAGCTTGTGGTATGCGGTGCTGATACCTTACTTGGTGAACAAGTTGAAATTTTGGCCGATATGGTCGTTCTTGCTGTAGGCATCGAAGCCTCACACGGCGCACCACATCTTGCTGAAATGATGCGTATTTCTTATGATAAATTTGGCTTCTTTATGGAAAGCCATCCAAAACTCAAACCCGTTGAAACCAATACTGCCGGCGTTTTCCTTGCCGGTGCTTGCCAAGGGCCAAAAGATATTCCTGCCTCGGTAGCGCAAGGCTCAGCCGCCGCCGCTAAGGTACTGGCACTTTTTGCCAAGGATATGCTGGAAAACGACCCGCAAATCGCCAACGTACAAGTTATGCGTTGCGTAGGTTGTGGCAAGTGCGTACGCGTGTGCCCATTTGGTGCCATACGCGAAGCAAGTATACGTGGAGAAGCAAAAGTAGAAGTCTTGGCCACCGTGTGTCAAGGTTGCGGACTTTGTACCGCCACCTGCCCACAAGGCGCCATACAGCTTTCTCATGCGACGGATAATCAAATTCTGGCGGAGGTGCATGCACTATGTCGCAGGTAAATAATGAGCTGAGAATTGTCGGCTTTCTATGTAACTGGTGTTCCTATGGCGGTGCAGATACCGCCGGTGTCGCCCGTGCCACACAACCAACAGACTTGCGTATTATTCGCCTGCCCTGTTCCGGCCGTGTGGATCCACTCTTCGTCATGCGTGCACTCCTTAATGGCGCAGACGGCGTGTTGGTATCCGGTTGTCACCCCCGTGACTGTCACTACAGCTCAGGCAACTTCTATGCGCGTCGCCGCCTAGAAATGCTTAAGCACTTCTTGCCCATTTTAGGCATTGACCCAGGCCGTTTTGAATACACTTGGGTATCTGCCTCGGAAGGAGCCAAGTGGCAATTGGTAGTCACACAATTTACCGAACAAATCCACAAACTTGGTCGCGCACCTCTCATCGAAGATGCCGAGCGCCTCTACAAAGTGGCAGAAACGGTACTCAATCCCTTGCGTCCGCTGGGCACTGGTGTAGCCGGCAATGGCGCCCTTGATGACTTAAAAAGCGCCATCAAGGCCAAATTACCAGAACTTGACTGTGTCATTGGCTGGAAAGAAGGCCACGATGCTGCCCATGCTACGCCGCACTTTATGTTTGAAGAAGGTGACGTTGATAAGCTCACTTGGGGTGCATTTAATGTGCATAACCTTGCCACCTACCTCCCACAGTGGAAAGGACAAAAGGTTGGCATTGTGGTTAAGGGTTGTGACTCCCGCTCCATTGTGGAACTTTTGCAAGAAAATCTTATCAATAAAGATGAAGTTCATGTCTTTAGTATGCCTTGCGAGGGAACCCTCGATATGCAAAGGGTAGACGAAAAGCTTGGACGCTACAATAAAGTTGACAGCGTCAGCTGCACCAACGACTCCGTTACCATTGTTACCGATGGCAATGAGCATACCTTCAGCATGGCCGACTTTGCTCAAGGCAAGTGCTATGGCTGCGCCACACCGGCCGCAGTTATCGCTGACGAGCGCTTTGGCGGGCCGCCAACACCTGTGGGTGAAGGCATTGTTATCCCGCGTGAGCTTGGCATGCTTGAAAGCATGAGCCTTGAAGAAAGACGTTCATTTTGGGCTGGGCATATGTCACGCTGCGTGCGTTGTTATGCTTGCCGTAATGCTTGCCCCATGTGCGTTTGCCGCGACCACTGCATCGCAGAAACACGCAACCCGCATTGGATGAGCCAAGACGACAGCATCACCGAAAAACTCTTTTTCCAAACCGTACACGCCATGCACCTTGCAGGTCGCTGTACCGGATGCGGTGAATGCCAACGCGCTTGCCCCGTAAACATTCCTTTGCTGGCCTTGCGTCAAGTCCTAGGCCGTACCCTTGGTCAGCTTTTTGATGGCTACAAGGCAGGCATGAAGGTTGACGCCACTCCGCCTCTACTTGGCTATGAAGTGGAAGAAAAGAATATCATAGAGAGGGATTGGAAATGAGCAACTTACGCTTTTTGAAGACCGCTGCCATGGGCGAATTTTTATCATGGCTCAGTCAAGATAATGCAGGACGCGTGCTTGTTCCAACCAAGGAAGGCAAGGCCATCGTCTTTGCAAACTATCGTGACGGCTTAGAAGTAACCCTTGACAAGGCTTCCGTCTCCCCCAAGGGAGCAGTCTTGCCCGCCTGCGAAAAACTTATGCAATATAAGCAAGTTAAAGACGCAGAAGACTTAGGCAAAACTAGCCTCGTCCTTGAGGATACTTGCGATATATCAACGCCAACCACGGTCTTTGGCTGTCGTCCCTGTGACGCTCGCGGCTTTACCGTGCTTGAGCGTCCTTACCGCCAAGGGCCACACGCTGACCCATACTTTGGCAGTAAGTTTAACAACTTAACTGTAATAACCCGCGCCTGTACCGAAACCTGCTCCACGTGCTTTTGTCACTGGGTAGGCTCAGGCCCCGTGGACAATACCGGCTCTGATATCCTCTTTACCGAGGTAGAAGGCGGCTACGTGCTTGAAGCAACGAGCGAAAAGGGCACAGCCCTCTTAGCGAAATGTTCTTTGCCCGAAGCCGACGCAGCCCAAGCCGGCGCTTTACCAGAATTGCATCAAAAGGCCATTGCCAGCCTTGGTGAAGCCCCTGATCTTGCACAAGCTAAGGACAGCCTTGCTTCGCTCTTTGATGATGCAACTTTCTGGGAAAGACAAACGGCGCATTGCCTCTCATGTGGCGCCTGCACCTATATTTGTCCTACCTGCTATTGCTTTAACATCACCGATGAAGGCAGCGGCGTTGATGAAGGCGGCGGCAAAAGACTGCGTACATGGGATACCTGTATGGCCTCTCACTTCACACGTGAGGCCAGCGGACACAACCCACGTACCAAGAAGGCCTTTCGTATGCGCAATCGCATTTCGCATAAATTCAGCAATTACCCAACCGTATGGGAAGACAACTTCTCTTGCAATGGTTGCGGACGTTGCATAAGCCAGTGCCCTGTGCATCTTGATATACGCGCCATTGTCTTGGCTTCCATTGAAAAGGCTAAAGGATAGGAGGAAGCATGAGTAATAAAAAAAGTACTAGCTCCGCATCTAAAAAAGCCACTAAAAAAGCAGCCCCTGCACCCAGTGCTGCCGCAAAAAATCAAAATGATGCGGTAAGCACCGAAGAGCAAAAGACTGCGCCAGCAGCCATAGGCCAAAGCCCAAGCACTCCGCCGGCAAAAGCCAATGCTGTGTCGCCGGCTGTGAAAGAGTCACAGCCACCGGTAGTTAAAGAAGAAAATGCACCTGCTGTCAAAGAGTCGCAAAGTCCTGTTATCAAGGAAGAAAGCGTACCGGCAGTAAAAGAAAAATCCGAAGTTGTGGTTAAAGCGCCAAGCCCCACACCTGTCGTAAAGGAAAAAGCCAAAGTGACTGCTGTAAAAAGAGAACTTGACTATACACCCGCAAATCTTGGGCCAAATCCCTATTTACCCCATGTATGCACGGTGAAAGAGGTCATACGCGAAACTCATAATATCATGACATTTCGAGTAGTTATTGATGATGAAGAAGCCATGAAAAACTTCAGCCACCAAGCCGGACAAGTGGGCCAGCTCTCACTTTTTGGCGCAGGCGAAGCCACCTTTGTTATCAACAGCCCTCCATCCAACAAGGAATATTTGCAATTTTCCGTCATGCGCACCGGCGAAGTGACAGAAGCATTGCATAAGCTTTCTCCCGGTGACAAAGTGGGCGTTCGCGCTCCCCTCGGGAACTGCTTTCCGCGTGAAAACTGGAAAGGCAAAGACATCTTCTTTGTGGGCGGCGGTATCGGCATGGCGCCAATCCGCACCATCATGCTTGACTGTCTTGAGCACAAACAAGACTATGGCAAAATTAGCCTGCTCTACGGTGCACGCTCGCCCAAGGACATGGCCTTTAGCTATGAGCTCGATGAATGGCAAAAAAATCCCGATCTTGATTGCCACCTCACCATCGACAGCCCTTGCGAAGGCTGGGAATGTCTCGTGGGTCTTATCCCCAACATCTTGACGGAACTTGCACCCGACCCACAAAAAACCGTGGTCGTGCTCTGCGGGCCGCCCATCATGATTAAATTCACGGTGCAAGCCCTCGAGAAGATGAACTTCCCCGATGAAAACATCATCACTACCCTCGAAAAGCGTATGAAATGCGGTATCGGCATTTGCGGTCGCTGTAACCTTGGTAGCGAATATGTTTGCGTCAGCGGGCCAGTTTATTCCTGGGCGCAGTTAAAGCAGCTTCCACCTGAATTATAAAAAATATTGAGGGAA
>CAYJHU010000010.1:0-18880 GCA_964369655.1 uncultured Desulfovibrionaceae bacterium
ATATGGGTAATATTAATGCCTTACGTGACTGGGGCCATGCTAAGGATTATGTACGTATGATGTGGCTTATGTTGCAACAGGATGCCCCCGAAGATTTTGTTATCGCCAGTGGCGAGCAGCATAGCGTGCGCGAATTTATTGAAATTTCCGCTAAGATGCTGGGCCTTACGTTGAGCTGGGAAGGTCAAGGTGTTGAGGAAGTTGGCAAGGTAGAAAATTTTGATAAAGACATACTCTTGGCTTTACTTGAAAAGCAAATGCAAGGGGAAAGTTCCGCCACCAAGGAAGCCTTCATTGCCGATACCATGAAGGTTATTAGTAGTAATGCTTTGCTTAAAAAAGGCTCAGTGGTGGTGCGTATTGATCCTCGCTATTTCCGCCCGACAGAAGTGGAAACTTTGCTTGGGCATGCACAAAAAGCTAAGGATAAATTAGGCTGGGTTCCGCAAATTTCCTTTGCCGAGCTTGTGCAAGAGATGGTTGAAGAAGACTTTGCGGGAGCTCGCCAAGACAGCTTATGCATTCAAGCTGGCTTCACAGTTCCTACCGTACAGGAATAATAGGCTTTTATAAGGAATCGATATGGCAAGTTATATGGTGACGGGCGGTGCGGGCTTTATTGGCTCTTGCTTTGTGCTACAAAGCAGGCAAGAAGGCACGCGCATTATCAATGTGGATAAGCTCACCTATGCGGGAAATATGGACAATATCTCTGCATTGCAGGGAGATAAAGAGCATATTTTTGTGCATGGCGACATTGGCAATGAAGAGCTTATGGCGCATGTTCTACAACAATATGAGCCTGACGCCATAGTTAATTTTGCTGCAGAATCCCATGTGGATCGTTCCATTTTAGATCCCGACGCCTTTGTGCGCACCAATGTACTTGGTACTTGCGTGCTCTTGCGTGTGGCCTTGAAATATTGGCAAGGCTTAAGTGATGCCAAAAAGGCAGATTTTCGTTTTTTGCATGTGTCCACCGATGAGGTTTTTGGCTCACTTAATGCGCAAGATGCACCCTTCACTGAAGAGACCCCCTATGCGCCCAACAGCCCTTATTCTGCTTCTAAGGCATCAAGTGACCATTTGGTGCGCTCTTTTCACGAAACTTACGGCTTGCCTATTTTGATAACCAATTGCTCCAATAATTATGGCCCGCGTCAATTCCCAGAAAAACTCATCCCCCTCATGATTTGCAATGCGCTGGAATCAAAGCCCTTACCCATTTATGGCAAGGGCGAAAATATTCGCGACTGGCTCCATGTGGAAGATCATTGCACGGCCATCACCAAGGTTTTGACTGCGGGGCAGGTGGGGCGCACGTATAATATTGGCGGACGAGCAGAAAAAAGCAATATGGAAGTGGTCAAAAGCATTTGTAACGCCTTGGATAATTTTGTTCCGCGCAGTCACGGAAGCTATGCCGATTTGATTACCTTTGTGAGCGATCGCCCCGGGCATGATTTTCGCTATGCCATTGATACAACACGTATAGAAAATGAGCTTGGCTGGACGGCGCAGCATAGTTTTGATGAGGGCATTTTAGAGACTTTACGCTGGTATTTGGATAATCAAGGCTGGGTCAAGCGTGCGCGTAGCGGTGCGTACCAAGATTGGCTCCAAAAAAATTATACAGCACGGTAGGCAAAGTATGAAAGAGCGCAAAGGCATAATCTTGGCGGGCGGTTCGGGCACACGCTTACATCCCCTGACTTTAAGCATCAGTAAGCAGCTTATGCCCATCTATGATAAACCCATGGTGTATTATCCTTTGAGTATCTTGTTGCAAGCGGGCATTCGCGATATTAGTATCATCTCAACGCCGGAACATTTACCACTTTTTGAAGAGCTTTTGGGCGATGGAAAAAAGCTTGGTTGCACTTTTCGCTATATAGAGCAACCAAAGCCCGAGGGGCTTGCGCAGGCTTTTTTGCTTGCGCGTCCGTATATTGAGGGGCATCCCTCATGCCTTGTGCTTGGGGATAATATCTTTTTTGGGCATAATTTGGATAATCTTTTACAAAATGCCATGGAACAAGAGCGCGGAGCAACGGTTTTTGGTTATCACGTAAGTGATCCTGAGCGTTATGGCGTAGTGGAATTCAATGAATTTCAACAAGCCGTCAGTATTGAAGAAAAGCCAAAAGAACCACGTTCAAACTATGCCGTGACCGGTTTATATTTTTATGATGAGTCTGTGGTAGACATTGCGGCCTCTATGACGCCTTCTGCGCGCGGCGAGCTTGAGATTACGGACGTAAATAATACATACTTAGAGCGCGGTGAATTGCGTGTGGAGCTTATGGGGCGAGGTATTGCTTGGCTTGATACTGGAACACATGATTCACTACTTGCTGCTTCGGCCTATGTGCAGGCTATGCAAACAAGACAAGGGCTTTATGTGGCCTGTCCTGAGGAAATAGCATGGCGCAAGGGTTATATTAGCAATGAAGAACTGCGTACTTTGGGGTTAAGTTTACGCAAGTCGGCTTATGGTGAATATTTATTGGAGCTAGCCGACGGCAATAAGGGGATTTAGCATGGAAGTCATACAAACACCCTTGGCAGGGGTTTTGCTTATAAAACCTAAGGTTTTTGGTGATTCTCGGGGCTTTTTTTTGGAGACATGGCAAAAGGAACGCTATGTGGCTGCCGGCATTGAATATGATTTTGTGCAAGATAATCATTCATGTTCAAGTCATGGCATTTTGCGTGGGCTTCATTTTCAAAAAACCAAGCCTCAGGGCAAGCTTGTCAGCGTGTCGGTGGGGTCTGTGTATGATATGGTAGTGGATATTCGTAAAGGTTCACCAACTTATGGCAAGTGGTATGGTGTGACTTTAAGTGCAGAAAATCATCATCAGCTCTGGATACCACCAGGGTTTGCGCATGGCTTTGTGGTTTTAAGCGAGCAAGCGCATTTTCATTATAAAGTGACGGATTATTATGATCCCAGTGATGAAGGCGTCATTGCGTGGAATTCACCAAGCCTTAACATCCACTGGCCCATAACAAATCCTACCTTATCGGAAAAAGACGCTGCTGCCCTTGCTTGGGAGCCCGAGGAAATGTAAGGAATTTCCTCATAACGTTGATTTAGTAGCCTTTTGCGAGCACTCTTTTTCGCACATTAAGCCAATAGTATATGGTTTTGTAGAGAGTTTCCGGCACGATGGGCTTGGTTATATGCTCATTCATGCCGTGGGCTATGCTTTTTTGTTTGTCTTCTTCTAGGGCGTGGGCTGACATGGCAATGACCGGCAGGGAGTTATATTTTGTCTGCTCTCGAATGTGTTTTGTGGCGGTAAGCCCATCCATAATCGGCATTTGTATGTCCATTAATACAAGGTCGTAATCGGTTTTTTCTAGCATATCAAGGGCTTCTTTCCCATTATTGGCAATATCCACGCTAAAGCCGGCTTGTTGCAATATTTCGTCAGCTACCATTTGATTTATTTCGTTATCCTCCACTAAAAGCAAATGTCCGCCGAGTTTTTCGCTGGTGCTTCCTTCCGCATTTATATAGGGATTATCGTGAATATCATGGTAGTAATCACTGCTGGTCTCAACTATGGGGAAAATAACGCAGCAGTAAAAGGTTGAGCCTTTGCCTGGCTCGCTTTCAACCCAAATTTTTCCATCCATAAGCTGTACAATGTTTTGTGAGATACCAAGTCCAAGGCCGGTGCCTCCGTATTTGCGCGTAAAAGAAGTATCTCCTTGGGTAAAGCCGGCAAAAACTGTATGCATCTTGTCTTTTTCAATGCCAATGCCGGTATCGCGCACAATGAAAGTGTATTGGACTTCATTTTGCGCAAATATCTTTTTATCAACGCCAATGGTGATACTTCCCTCGTCGGTAAATTTAATAGCATTGTCTAAAATGTTAAAAAGCACTTGCTGAAGTCTTGCCGCATCGCCCAAAAGAAGGGTGCTGTCTTCTTTTATTGCCAGCTTAAACTCAAGGCCCTTTTTGGTTGCCATGGGATGAAAAACTTCTTGAATTTTCAGCAAAATATCCATGAGCTTGAAAGGCTCTTTGTCCATGGAAATTTGACCTGCTTCAAGGTTTGAAAAATCCAAAATGTCATCCACAATACGCAAAAGATTTTGACCGGAGAATAACGATTTGGTCACATAGCTGTATTGATCGTCATTGAGGGGGGTATTTTTCAAAAGATGTAAAAGGCCTAAGATGCCATTCATGGGCGTGCGTAGTTCATGGCTCATATTGGCCAAAAATTCGCTTTTGGCGGCGGCATTTTTTTCTGCCAAGTGTTTGGCATGGCGCAAATTGTTTTCTACATTTTTAATTTCTGCCAGCATACTATTAAATTCACGCAAATCGCGAAGATAGGCAATAACAGCAAAACCGTCCTGATAATCGGCACGGCTAAAATTTATTTCAACAGGTAAGGCTTTGTTTTTGCTGGGTATAATGCAGTCAAACTCTTCCAAGGAAAAACCATATTCAAAAGCTTCGGTTAGGCAGTTTTTGAGTTTTTCCAGTGAGTCTTCGCCATTATTTTGAGTTTTAGGGAAAATACTTTTGTAATTCTGAAGTTTTTCTTCCTTGGATGCAAATCCAAAAAGTTCCCAGCTTTCTAAATTGCAATCAATGAGCTCAAAGTTTTTATTCCAAAAGTGCGTTCCAAGAGGCATGGAATCAAGTATGAGCTTATTTCTAAGTTCAGCGGCTTGGGCTATTTCCTTGCTGGCATTAAGTTCTCGCATGTCTTGCGAAAAGGTCAAAAAAATGTCTTCCCCGTTGAATTTACTGCTAACGCAGGTCTTTGCCACGGGAATAAGCGTTTGACTCTGATGCATGTGCACGCAGTCCAAATGGCTGATGCCATGTTTCTTAGCTTCTTCAAATTTTTCAAAAAGGCATGTGAGGCTATTTCTTCCATCTTTTTGAAATTCAGGAAAGACCTTTTTGTGATTATCTATGTATTCTTGCTTGCTTTTAAGTCCAAAAAGTTCAAGGCAGGCAGGATTACAATCAACTACATTGTAATCTTTATCCCAAAAAGTCGTACTTATGGGCATGGCATCAATCACGACTTTACTGCGAATCTCTGCCTCATTTGCTTGATGTTGGAATGAGCGTAACTCACGTAAATCAAAGATATATTCCCCTATCATCTTCGCGGAACCAAATTGAATGCAGCGCAAAATAACATAGGTAGGAATAATTTCGCCTTCAGAGTTTTCCCAGAGCCATTCAGTCTTGTATTCTCCATGCTCAAGTGCAAGGTCAAGCAGTTGCTGGCTATAAAGCGTCGAATTTTTACCATTATTTTGATATGTTGGATAAAAAGCATGACTGGAGTTTTTATATTCTGCTTTTGATTTTATGCCAAGTAGCGACATAAAGCTTTGATTGCAATCGATCAAGTCTTGCTCATGGCTCCAAAGGCAGCTGGCAAGGGGGGAAGTCTCAAAAATAGCCTTGGCATTCTTGTCATAAGAGTCTGTGCAGTCTTGTGTTGAATCTGCCTCTCGGGTTACGTTAAGTATGGCAGTAATAATAGGTGTGCTTTCGTGCATAATGCGTAAAAGGGTGTAATTTACGCAGATGGTCTTTTTTGAGGAATTTATGTGAATCCAGGGAAAGCTGTGAGTGGAGTTTGTTAAAGCAAGTTTGAGGTTTTCACGGAAGAGGTCTTCAGATTTTTCGCCATGTGCTTGTGTGGGAGGGGTAAATTTATAAAAATTATCTCGGCATTGTTCCATTTTGGAGCAGTCGAAAAGCTTTAAATACGCATCGGTACAAAATAGCAATTGATTATCTTCTGTGTAGCAGCAAAGCATTGCGGTGCTCTTCCCGTAAAGCTCTTCAAGGAAAGAGAGTAATGCCTTTTTTTTGAAAAAATCTTGTTTATGCACGAGGTTAAGCCTTTTAATCTTCACGTAACCTGCAAAAAAACGTTACGCCTGAATTGTGTACAATATAGACTTACGTATTTTTGACTGTAAAGGCAAGTGAATTTTAGCACGAAAATATATTTTATTTTTTGCTATAAACCACTTAAGAATAGGAACTATTATCAAGTGGTTTATGTATTTTATTTACCGTAAGCACAATTCATTAAAATCTAAAAAATGTTTTTGCTTGACACTGCGCATATCTAATATTACCAAAAAAGTACGCAATCTTTGCGTGTGAGTTGCTTTTACGCACTCCTATTATTTTATGTCGTAGTCTTACGGCGTAAGGGCGTTTCTGCCTGAGGATATATCCTCGTTACTGCAAGACATGGTGTTTTTTTGCGGTACTTCATATTTTTATTTCCCCTTAAAAAAGGAAAGCGATATGGCTAATATTGTTTTAAGCAAGCCTCAAGCAGGTTTTGTGCAATCTATTGTTCCCCATGCGGACGACACCCTTACTTTTAACTTTACAGCTTCAGATGCTACTCTTGAGCGTGACGGAGATAATTTAAATATGTCCTTTGAGGATGGCGCAAGCATTGTCCTTGAGGGTTTTTATGAGCAATATACCTCAGAAAATATGCCCACCTTCTTCATCGAAGGGACGGAAGTCAGCGGCGAAGATTTTTTTGCCGGACTTGCTGAAGATCTCATGCCTGCGGCCGGTGTGGGCCAAGCTCAAGGCAGTGGCAGTAATGTAGACTTAGTGCAGACAAGTTTGCAAGATGGCTTGCAAAGTCTTGATGGCCTAGACCAAGACGGTTCAAGCCCGCAACAAGATTCATCTGGTACCGAAGCTGGCGCTCCTATTGCCTCGACAGCTGGAGAAACAGCACCGCAAGACTCTTCCACAGCTCCCGAAACTCCCAAAGTTCCCGTAGCCCCTCCAGTAAGCTTAAACGTCGAGATCTCCATAAACGATATCGCCGAAGATAATATTATCAATGCCGAAGAAGCCGCCCAAGACGTGCTGGTAAGCGGTACAGTTACAGGCGATTACAAAGAGGGCGATACCGTCACCCTTACCGTCAACGGACAAGATTTTACAGGCGAAGTTGATGCCGACGGTAATTATGAAATAGCTGTGCCCGGCAAGGATTTGGCTGAAGGCGGCGATGTTTCTGCCAGCATTACAGTGAGCGATGACGACGGCAACAGCGCCACCCATAGTGCAGATAAGGACGTAGCAAGCGATCTTGAAGTGGGCGGCGACCTTACCGGTAGCGTTACAAGTAGCGATGATACCATAGGCCAAGCACAAGTTGTTGAGGGCATTGGCTTGCCTGAGGATACTTCCTATAATTTTGAAAATGGGGTGAATGTTGGCGATGCCGATAATCCCTTTGGTAGCTTTAGCGTCAATGAAAACGGCGAGCTTGTCTTTACGCAAAATGAAAATTATGTCCACCCTGAAGGTGGCGAAGATGCCTCTCTTGAGGTCAGCATTCCTGTAAAAGATACCAGCGGTAATGAAAGTTCCGTCACTGTGTCTTTATCCGTTGCCGATGGTAAGCCGCAAGTTACAGCAGAATCCGAGGCTAAAATTTCTGAATCACAGCTTAGTGACGGAACCGAAGCCGGCGGCGAAAGTGTCACTGCCACCGGCAGTGTTGACATGGACTTTGGCAACGATGGGCAAGGCTCTTTTGCTTGGAATAGCGAAGGCCAACCAAACATCACCACCACCGAAGGCGTTGAAGTTGTTTGGAGTGTGGATGGCGATGTGCTCACCGGTACCGCTGACGGTAAGGAAGTTATTTCTGTCACCATGCAGACCGAAAATGGCTCCTATACCGGCGAATATACCGTAGAGCTTAAAGAATCCATCAGCCATGATGAGCAAGGTAAAGATTCTGACAATCTTAACTTTGGCTTTACCATCACCGATGGTGATGGCTCAGTAGCCGCCGGCAATGCGCAAGTGCAGGTGCAAGATGACGCACCCGTGAACGAAAATGTGATTATTGACCTTGCCCCCGGCGACAATCTTATAGGGCAAAATGTCTATGGACAAGGCGCCGATGCTTCTGCCCTCAAAGACGCCGTTTCCGGTGATGAATCCATTGCCAATAAGTATTTGACCTTCAGCACTGGCGGGCAAAATTCCGTTACCGTGGGCGATGGCGAGACAGGCTTTACCATAAAGGCCGCCATGATTACCTTTGGCGAAAATGGAACCACCATTGACGCAGAAGCTTCTAAAAATTTAGAACTTGGCTGGCGCGATGACCATAATGCAAAATATGGCGATGGCATAAGCATCAATGATAGTACGACAAATAACTTCAGAGATATGGAAACCAGCAACATTGAAGGTAATGACGTAGGCGACCAAGCAGAAGCCATTATCATTGAGCTTCCCGAAGGTTCCTATGCTTATGGTGTGGATATTTCCTTTGAGTGCTTATTCTCCTCTGGTGGCACTGAAGTAGATACCTCAGACGAAACCGTGCTTATTGAGTTCTATAAAGACGGTGAGCTGGTCTATTCAGCCGACGTGCGCGGCAGTGGCGGCTCTGAGAGTTTTAATATGGGTACGGTAACAGTGCCCTTTGACGAAGTGCGCGTTATCCCCAACAATGAGGGAAGCGACTTTGTTATCGATAGCATAGACTTTTCTAACTATTCCGATCTTGTTGTCGGGCAAGGTGCTGGACAATTACAAAGCAGCGCCGATGGCATGGTCGATGCTTATTTTGAAAGCATCAGCATTGGTGATGACAGTGTAGACTTTGCACGCGCCGCCGATGGAAGCGTAAGCATCAATGGCGATAACACCTTAACCCTTGAAGATGGTACAGAGCTCACCCTGTCCTTAAACGGCGATGTGCTTATGGGCACCAATGCCGATGGGCAGAATTACTTCACGGCTACCGTAGACGGCGAAGGTAATTGGGTTGTGTATCAGCACGAAGCTTTTGGCGATCAAATTAAGCTTGAGCTTGGGAGCGTAGATGGGGATGGTGACGTTCAAAACCATTCCATCACCATGAATGGTAACGATGCTCCAGTAGTGGGTGATGTTATAAGCTCTGCCGTTGTTTCAGAGTCTGACCTTGTGGTCGACGCCGAACAAGAAGGCACAGAAGGGGCAGAAGACGCAGAAAATGCCGAAAGCGTGGCTGTGGGTCAAGTGGAACTTGACTTTGGTAATGACGGTCAAGGCAGTTTTGAATGGAACACCGGTGATCAACCCAGCCTGCAAACCACCGAAGGCGTTGAGATTACTTGGATAGCCGAAGGCAATGTACTTAAAGGCATGGCCGGTGAGACAGAAGTTCTTAGCGTTACCATGGATCCAAGTAGCGGCGAATATACAGTTCAACTTTCCGAAAGTATTGAGCATGCCGATGTGCAAGGTCAAAACAGTAGCGGCGACTTGAACTTTGGCTTCACCATAACCGATAGCAATGGCAACAGTGCTTCCGGTTCTGCTACGGTAGAAATTGAAGATGACGTTGCCAATATTGCGACCGATAACCAGCACACGGTGGAAAGCAAGGAAATTGTTACCGAATATGTAAGGGTTCCCGGAACCATGCAATATGAACCCAGCGAAAGCGTTGAGGCCGAAGTCTTTGTTTTTGATGCGACTTTCAATCCTGAAAGCGGTACGGCTTCTGTGTCCGGTACTATGGACGTAGAAGGGGCTGATGGCGTTGGCGGTCTTGAAATAGGGCTTATTGCACAAGGCATGCAGGGCACAACGCCAACCATTACTGTGGATGGTTCACCCATAACCTTCATTGAATTTACCAATGAAGACGGGATTTCCACCATTATTGCCGGCGTAACTAATGGCTGGAATGCTGAAATTGGAAATTGGAATATTCCGGATCCATATTTCACAGTCAGTCTTGACCCAAGTACAGGGCAATGGGATTTTAATCAATATAAAGAGTTTGATAGCTCAATTACCTTAAAGTTTAGTGCCACCGACGGCGATGGCGATACTGACGTACAATATGTGGAAGTAAAGCCCAGCAACACTACAAGCGGAAACGATGATATCAACATAGACCAAATGAGTGAAGGTACTGTTGTCGGCGATGCTGAAAGCCTTAATGATGGCGACCAAGGCGGCGATGATACCATTAATATTGAAAACATGGCAGGTGGAACCGTTGCAGGCGATGGCATAAATATGGAAAGTGGCAGCGCAGGCGGCGACGATGTCATTAATGTGGAAACCATGAGCGGTGGCAATATTTATGCCGACGGCAAAGATGCGGCAAATGCCGAAGGCGGTGACGATACGGTAAGTGTTGTCAACTTCTCTGAAGCTGCCAGAGCTTATATAGACGGCGGCGACGGCGATGATACCTTTGTTTTTGATACCGATATGGATAGCTATATTGACTTTAGTAATGCCGGCTTCATCGAAATCGGCGGTCAAGAAGACGTGGATATTGTCAACTTTGAAAACCTCACCACCGGTAGCGGCGATGATCTTATTAAGGTTGATGCCGGCATCCTTGAGGGCACCGTGGACAGCGGCGCAGGCTTTGACATAGTGGTTGCAGAAGGCGGCGTCACCGACACTGAACTCTCAGATATATTGCAAGGCTCTCTAAACACCGAAATGTTCATTTTCAGCAAGGATAGCAGTATTACAGAATCTACCTCCACCGAAGAAGCCCTTGGCAACTTAAATGGTGTTGAAACTTCTGAAACTGGCGTAAGCTTTGGAGATAATTGGACACAAGGCGAAAGCTCAACGCATAATGGCACCGAGTATCAATCTTTCACTGACGAAGCCACCGAAACCACAGTCATGGTCGCAAGAGCCATGCTTGAAAACGTGACAAGTTAAGGAAATACTGATTAATTATTTTTCTTGAGGGGGGAAGGGGAATTTTTTGAATAAAGTTCCAGTCTGAAATCCTTTGATTTATTTGAATAAAGATAAACGCTCTTTTCAACTTGTTGAAAAGAGCGCATAAGGGTTTCCAAAGGGGATTATCCCCTTTGGCGGAGGGTTTGGGAGGCAGAGCCTCCCAATATATAATATCGAACTCATAAAAAAGGGCGTGAACCGTTAAGATTCACGCCCTTAAGTTATGTTAATTATGCCTAAGCAGTGGCAAATTCGTGGTAGAATTCAGCCTCTTCAGCAAGCAAATAAATCACTTGAACGTCATCAATATCTGCTAAAAATGCTTTGGGGAATTCTTTTTTCACCACTTCAAGACGTTTTTTAGCATATGCAAGGATTTCGTCTCTTTCACCAAACTGCATGGAGCCGGTGGGGCAAGCCTTAACGCAAGCCGGAATCATGCCTGCTTGTAAGCGTGTAAAGCACATGTCACACTTAGCCACAGTTTTCTTAGCTGCATCAAAGCGCGGCACTTGGTAGGGGCATGAGGATTCAAATCCATCAAACTGCGCAGCCACATCGGCACTCATCTTGCTCATGACTTCATTATTCACAAGCACAGCACCGGTAGCCTTGTCCTTATACATGGAGCCTTCAAGGTAGCTGTTGGCCGTATCCACACAGGGCGGCTCAACGCAATGGCGGCATTGATCGGGGAAGAAGTTCCAAATAACTTGGTTCTTATCGCCCAAATGCTCGTGAAAGCGTACGATTTTATAGTTGTTTACATTCAAATCAGGCGGATTTTGATGTGTGCCTGTTTGTTTTGTTTTATTAGCAGGCAAGTCATGCCAATCTTTACAAGCCAGCTGACAACCACGACAAGCGGTACAACGCGTCGTATCTACAAGGAATGTTTTCGACATAGTAATATCCTCACTTTATGCGATTTCAGTCAGCTTATCGGCCTTGCGGATATTAACGCAACAAGCCTTGGCTTCCGGAATGGTGGTGTTGGGATCATAAGCCGTGATGGTCAAGCGATTGGTCGAATCGCCGCAATCTGGCGTTGTCCAGCCATAGGCAAAAGGCATGCCGATAAGGTGCACGGTTTCGCCCATGACCTTAAATGGACGCACGCGAATGGTAACCATAGCAATGGCTTCGCACTTACCGCGGGCGCTTTCAACAATAACGCCATCGCCATTTTTGATGCCCTTTTCCTTAGCCAATTCATGGCTCATTTCCACATAAAGTTGAGGTTCTGCCTCAAGCAAGTTGGGTACGTTACGCGTTTCACCGCCACTGCACCAATGTTCTGTCAAGCTGTAGGTTGTCAGCACAATGGGGAAGTTCGGGTCAGCGGGCTTGGCAACCTTATCAAACTCACCGGCATGGAATTTATAACATGGCGAGGTGAGCTGTTTGGAGAAAGGATGCTCCTTAATAGGTGTTTCTGCTGGCTCATAGTGCTCAGGCAATGGTCCATCCACACGTCCAGGCCCAAAGAGCTGGGCATGTCCATCGGCTTGCATAATAAAGGGAAGTGTTCCCTTGGCATTGCCGTGTGGAGCGGCTGGGCCGTCCGGCACGTCGCCAATCCATTTTTTGCCATCCCACTTAATAACGGCCTTATCTGGGTTGAGCGGTTGGCCGTTCATGTCAACAGAAGCGCGATTATAGAGAATGCGGCGGTTTACAGGCCAGCACCAAGACCAATTGGGGTACAGGCCAATTTTTGCTTGCATTTCTGTTTGTGATGGGTCGCGGCGCAAGAACTTCTTGCCTTCTTCTTCGGTATAACCACCGGTATAAAGCCAGTTAAGGGAGGTGGTGCTACCGTCCACTTGCAAAGCCGCAAAGCTTGGCACAAGTTGTCCTTTTTTATAGACCTTATTACCAATCTTGGTGTCCTTGGTGAACATGCCGTTAATGCGGCGAGTCCAATCATCAGCCTTATATTTTTCAGGCCAATCCATGCTTAAGAGAGCATCGGGGAAGGCGCCGCCTTCTTTTTTATACAGTTCACGAATTTTATTCATGAGCGGAATATAGATGTCACCAAAGTCACGAGCCTCGCCGCCGGGCTTAATGCCACGGTCAAACCACAAGAGCCAGCGTCCGCTGTTACTGATGGTGCCTTCTTTTTCAATGCGGTGAGCAGATGGAAGCAAGAATACTTCGGTCTTGATGGTTTTTGGGTCAACTCCGGGGCGCTTCCAGTTGTCGGAAGTTTCGGAATTATGCAATTCACCCATGACCATCCAATCAAGCTTATCTACGGCAGCGCGCATTTTGTTGGTATTGGGGAAGCTGTTCAGCGGATTAACCCCAATCATAAATGCACCGCGAATCTTGCCCTCAAGCATTCTGTCCATGGCATACATGTAAGAATAATCTTCGCCTGGCTCGCACTTTGGCAGCATATTGTAACCAAAGTCATTGGCCTTGGTGGCCTTGTCGCCAAACCAGCCCTTAAGCAATGAGACTACATACTTAGGACGATGTCCCCACCAGTTAAGGCTTTTGTCCATCTTGGTGGATGGGGTATTGGCCTTTTGGTACTCGGCAAGGCTTTGCCAAGAAGAAAGCGGAACGCTGTGATAGCCGGGCATGATGTGGTATAAGAGTGCATGGTCGGTGGAGCCTTGTACGTTTGGCTCACCGCGCAGGGCGTTAACGCCGCCGCCGGCAATACCAACGTTACCAAGAAGCAATTGCACCATGGCTGCGGCGCGAATATTTTGCACGCCCTTGGTATGCTGTGTCCAGCCAAGAGCATAAAGCAAGGTGCCGGCTTTATCTTTTTTGCCGGTATTTGCATATGGCTCATACACACGCATGAGGTCTTCCTTGGAGATACCTGTGGTTTTAGACACATTATCCAAGGTGTAGCGTGAGTAGTGTTCTTTCATCACATTGAAAACACAGCGCTTGTTTTTCAAAGAAGCATCACGCAATGGTGCGCCTTTCTTGTCACGTTCAAATGTCCAAGTAGAGCGGTCATATTGGCGTGTTTTTGGGTTGTAACCACTGAAAAGTCCGTCTTTAAAGGTAAACTTGTCAGCAATAACAAAGGAAGCGTTGGTGTTATTTATTACATAATCGTGCTGATAGAGCTTATTTTCTAAAATATAGTTGATAAGCCCGCCAAGGAAGGCGATGTCCGTGCCGGAACGAATGGGCACATGGAAATCACAGCGCGCAGATGTACGCGAAAATTTAGGATCCACGTGAATAAGCTTTGCGCCCGCATCTTTGGCGCGCATAATCCACTTAAAGGATACAGGATGGTGTTCAGCAGCATTACTGCCAATAATAAGAACCACGTCGGCATTTTTAATGTCGATCCAGTGGTTGGTCATCGCACCGCGTCCGAACGACTCTGACAGAGCCGGTACAGTTGGACTGTGTCAGACACGTGCCTGGTGGTCCATATGGACAACACCCAGGCCGCGCATGGCTAAGTGAATAGCCGCACATTCTTCGTTTGATGCGTGTGAGGAACCCATATGACACATGGATTCAAAACGGTTAACCGTCTGCCCTTTGGCATTTTTGGCGATGAAGTCTTTGTCACGCGTGTCTTTGATGCGACGTGCAATGGTGTCCAGCATCCAGTCCCAGTCTTTTTCCACATATTCGGTGCTATAAGGGGCACGATACAAGGGTTTCATCAAGCGATGGTCGCTAGAATACATGTTAAAGAGCGCAGCCCCCTTGGAGCAAAGCGCACCTTCGTTGACGGGGAAATCAGGATCTCCTTCCGTGTTCAGCAACTTTTCATCGCGAACATAGGCAATTACCGAACAACAAACGGAACAGAAAGGACAGATGGTAATAATTTCCTTGGCCCCTTCAGTTTTAAGTTTGCCGGCATAGGCTTTGGTCTCAGCCATAGCCATGCTCAGTGACCCAAGGTTAAGGCATGCTAAGCCTCCAAGAGCCGTCATTGTTTTGAGAAAACATCGGCGTGTACTGTCCATACTCATCTCCATTAAAAAATATTAATAATATCACGCCTAAAAAAATATTAGGCGTGAGCGTCCATAGTTTTGGGGAATAATACGCATAATATAGATATTTTGTAAAGTATAATATCAGAATGTGAAAATTTTCGCAGAAGAATGTGTAAGCGTAAAAAAAGGGGGGCTTTATAAACCCCCCTTCTTTATAGATATTTGTGATTATGTGTTGCTTAAGAATCTAAGCCAATGACCTTAGCGGCCTTTTTGGTGGCACGCTTGGTGGCGTTTTTGAGTTTGCCCATAACGCCATCTTCCGGTGCGCATTGCTCAAACTCACGCAAGAGTTCTTCTTGCTTTTCGCTGATACGCGTAGGTGTAAGGATTTTAATTTCAACTAGCAAATCGCCGCGAGTGGTGCGCCCAAGCATGGGCATGCCCTCGCCCTTAATGCGTAAAACCGTACCACTTTGGATGCCGCGTGGCACCTCAAGGGTAACTTTTTCTTGCAAGGAGGGGACTTCCAGTTTGTGGCCGAGGATGGCTTGGACAAAGCTGATTTCTTGCGTAAAAATAAGGTCATTGCCTTGTCTGCGGAAAGTTTTATCTTGCTCAACGGTTATAACGACATATAAGTCGCCGGCAGGGCCGCCGTTGACACCTTCTTCGCCTTCACTACGCACACGAAGGCGCGTGCCCGTATCAACACCGGCAGGAATGCGTACAGAAAGCTCTCTGGTTTCATTCAAGATGCCTTGTCCCTTACAGCGAGGGCATGGCTTTACAATGATTTGGCCTTCGCCGCGGCATACAGGGCAGGGGGAGGAAATTTGGAAAAAGCCTTGCGCACGACGAATTTGACCGGCACCGCCACAATGGCGACAGGTTTCGGCGCTACTGCCGGGAGCTGCGCCTGAGCCACTACAATCAGAGCAAGTCACTCGTTTTGGCAACTGCAAATTGATTTCATCGCCGGTTGCTGCTTTGGCAAAGGGAATTTTTAGATTGTAGCGCAGGTCAGAGCCACGCATGGGTCTATTGACACCACCGCCACCGCCAAAACCAAAAAGATCGCCAAAAATGTCACTAAAGTGTGAGAAGACATCCTCGGTGCTTCCAAATCCGCCGCCGGCATGTCCGTTAACTCCGGCATGTCCAAAACGATCATAACGTGCGCGGCGCTCGGTGTCGCGCAAAACATCGTAAGCTTCGGCGGCTTCCTTAAACTTAGATTCTGCCTCGGCATCGTCGGGATTGCGGTCAGGGTGAAACTGCATAGCCAAGCGGCGATAAGATTTTTTTATCTCATCTTCAGAGGCAGTTTTAGTCACTTCCAAAACTTCATAATAACATTTTTGAGTCATAAACGCTTACAAATTTAGGTAAAAGGCTCTTAAAATTGTGTAGACCGATTAAGCTTCTTGCTCAGTGCTTGGCACAGGTTCTTCCAAAGGTCTGTAATAGGTTTGGTCTTCAGGGATAACCTTGCCTGCGGCAATTTCGCGCAAAGCAGAAACAACTTCTTTGTTGCGTGATTCCACAAGGCACTCATAGCCTTCGCGGTATTGTTGAATACGCTTAATAGCCATTTGCACCAGCAAAAAGCGGTTGTCCACACGCTCTTGACAATCTTCAACGGTAATACGTGCCATACATTCTCCGATGTTAAAAGATAGTACCTTTTGGGGTTTTGTCTAGAAGCTCTAGCGAAAATTTCCCTAAAAGTATTTTGAGATATTATAAAAAGGATGAGGTATCGTTTTGACTTTTTTACGCAAAAAAACTCAATACCGCAAACTCCATATGCGCAGGCCAAAAAGTGTATAGGGTTGTCATGTTCTTGTCAAGCAATTATTGAACTGTGCTTAAAAAAATAATGTTTAATGTTCGCAGATTTTGAGTAGAATATGCATTAAGTTCTCCATATATCAGCAGCTTTTTTTACGACACATAAGGCATTTGTCAAAATGTATACTCTATGCTACGGTTCTCCCTTAGTTCAAGAGATATTAAATATTAAAAATCAGGAGTGCTTTATGCATAAAAGTAAATTACTCATTTTAGGTTTATTTATGGCCTTGTGCGCAAGTCCCGTTCAAGCCAAAGAGGTGATTACCCTTGGCGTTGCTAGCTCACTTACCGGTGATATTGCTTCTTATGGTATCCCCACCTTGAATGCGGCGCAAATTGTCGCTGAAGAAATCAATGCCAAGGGCGGAATTGATGGCAAAAAAATTGTGGTTGTTGCACAAGACGATCAATGCAAACCCGAACTTGCCACCAATGCCGCAACAAAGCTTCTTTCCGATAAAGTAGATGTCATCATCGGGCATATTTGCTCTGGCGCCACCAAGGCGGCATTGCCCATCTATAATAATACAAAGCGCATAGCCATGTCTCCGGCTTCCACAACCCCAAGTCTTACCACCAGCGGTGAAAATCCTTACTTTTTCCGTACCATTGCCAATGGTAATGCGCAGGCTAACTTATCCGCTAAATTTGTAAATGACACCCTAAAGGCCAAAAAAGTTGCCATCATTCATGACAATGGTGAATATGGGCACGGCTATGCCAATGACAATAAAAAGCTTTTGGAAGCCGCCGGCAAAGCCAAGGTTGTGCTTTTTGATGCGGTAAATCCCGATGCTGTGGATTATACAGCAGTAGTGAAAAAGCTCAGACGCGAAAAAGTCGACGCCATAATTTTTGGTGGTTATCACCCCACCGCTTCTAAGCTCTTGCAACAAATGAAGCGTAGTAATGTTAAGGCCGTATTCATTGGTCCTGACTCCATTATGACCGATACTTTTATTGGTATGGCCGGGAAGGAAGCCGAGGGCGTTTATGCCTCTTCGCCCTCCGATACCAGTAATTTGCCCATTTATAAAATTGCGCGTGAGCAGCACTTAAAGAAGTATAAATCCGAACCCGGCCCCTTCTATTACAATGCTTATGCCGCCGCGCAAGCCTTGCTCCATGCCATTGATAAGGCTGATAGCGTTGACCCCGAAAAAATCATGGCCGTGCTTCGCTCTGAGCGCATTGAAACTCCGGCAGGCACCATCAGCTTTGATAAGTATGGTGATCCCCTTGGTGTAGGGCTTTCGCTGTATCAAGTGAAAGATGGCAAATATGTAGAAACAGACAATAAAATATAAGAGACCCCCATGAACTTAAAAAACAGGCATTTCCTCAAATTACTAGATTTTGAACGTGAAGAGATAGATTATCTTTTGCAATTATCCGCAAAACTCAAAGCCGCAAAAAAAGCCGGCACCGAGGAGCAATATCTTAAAGGTAAAAATATAGTCTTGCTCTTTGAAAAAGATTCCACAAGAACGCGTTGCGCCTTCGAAGTTGCGGCGCGTGACCAAGGCGCTTTTACCACGTACTTAGGCCCCTCCGGCTCACAAGTGGGAAAAAAGGAATCCATGGCCGATACGGCACGCGTCTTAAGTCGCATGTACGATGGCATAGAATATCGTGGTTTTGGGCAAGAAATTGTAGAAACGCTGGCAAAGTTTTCTTCTGTGCCGGTGTGGAATGGCCTTACCGACGAATTCCACCCCACGCAAATCTTGGCGGATTTTCTTACCATGCAAGAGCATTGCGCAAAGCCCCTGCACGAAATGACCTTTGCTTATATGGGTGATGCACGTTTTAACATGGGTAATTCATTGATGATTGGTGCGGCAAAAATGGGCATGGATTTTCGTTCCATTGCTCCAAAAAAATTGCAAACCGGCGCCGAAATTTACGATATTGCGCAAAATCTTGCGAAAAAGTCTGGTGCAAAAATCACCATGACCGATGACATTGCCAGCGGCGTTGCCGGTTGTGATTTTATTTATACCGATGTGTGGGTATCCATGGGCGAAACTCCCGATGTGTGGGAAGAGCGCATCAATGACCTAAAACCCTATCAGGTCACGCAAAAAACCATGGAGCTTACGGGCAATGCGGCATGCAAGTTTTTACATTGTTTGCCGGCTTTCCATAATAGGGAAACCAGCATTGGGCAGGAAGTGTACGAGAAGTTTGGCATTGAGGCTATGGAAGTGGATGATTCTGTATTTGAATCTGAGGCCAATGTGTCCTTTGATGAGGCGGAAAATCGCCTGCATACTATCAAAGCCGTAATGGTAGCTACTCTTGCTTGATTGAA
>CAYJHU010000011.1:0-18605 GCA_964369655.1 uncultured Desulfovibrionaceae bacterium
TAATGGCGATTGGACACCTCCCTTGAGAAAAACCCTTTCCGCCACAAAGGCTTGAAGGGGGGAGGCCAGAAATGCATAAAAGTAGTGTAGATGTTCCTCTTAATGACCAGTAAACTACCTAACTTGACGCTATAGAACTTGTGAGGCATAAAGAGAGGCACAAAATAAGAAGGAAATCATATGCGAACTTTACTCAAATACTTATTCTTAGTTCTTTGCGTCCCAGGTGTCATTGGTGGTTTATGGGTCTTTGGCATGGGCGAATTTTGGGAGGGGCCTTGGGATATAGGGCATGTTACCTACAAAATCATCGGCGTAATTATTATGGTTGTGCCCTATATATTGTATACGCTTTGTAACCCCAAGGCCTACAATAAAATGGGTGTTTCTGTAAAAAGCATTGAAAACACGCGCAATGTCACCATTGAAGATATTTATGCCGCCTTTAAGAATATGGATTCCAATATGGGGAAGCCTTGGCTTGGCAAAATCAAGCTTGTCAAAGGTAATGTCATTATTTTTGGCCCCATGCCCGATCAAAGCTATGTCTACATCCATAAACTTTTAGGGCAGTTTTATGTTGCTAAAAACAATCTAATAAATTTCATTAACGCTCCGGAGAGCGAAAAATGGCGCCTTAACCCGAAATCTTTTGAGGAAGGTTTATTTAGTAAGGAACAAATACTCTGTTCTGCATTGGGCTACCAATACATGGTCGATGATGTATTTGCAGCTGTATCAGCCTTTGTAGAAAAGGGTACTATTACTCCCTTCATCAATGACAAAAAAGCAGGGAAAGTCTACAAATTTACCGAAAGTTTTAGGCTTCTTGGGCAAGAATTTAACTTGCTGGACTATGACGGCAATGCTTTTTATGAATTTAAGGCTACCTTTCCTCTCAAAACATTTTATATGTATGATGCGAAAACCAAAGACGAAGTTTTCAGCATGTCTAAGCAAATTATCAATGTTTTGCCAAAATATACTTTTAATTATCGCGGCGAATTTTACGGAAGTTTTGAAAAAGAACTTTCACTTATTGCAATTAGATTTAATATGGAGACCAAGGACGGCACCTTTGAAATGCTCAGGCTGTCAGACCAACTTGGCTCAAGTTACGTTATAAAACATAATGGTACCATCATCGCAAGCCTTGCCGATCGCTTGCCGGCCAATTTCCATGACATATTTTTTGATAACTATATCATTCATGTGCGCGATACAAAGTATACTGCCATTGCGTCGGCTTTTGCTGTCATGGCTGTGCGTGAAGCTACAAGAGCCAGAAGTTAACAGACTGTTGAAAAAGTGCAAATTGCGTCGTCAGATTCGTTTTTTGCTCCGGTTACGTATGTCTTGATACGCGCCCTTCGCAAAAAAACTTCATCTTCCTTGCGCTTTGCACTTTTTGAACAGCCTCTAGTAAGGAGAAAAAATCGACATTTTAAGGAAATTTTTTTTAAAACGGACTTTTGCAACAGGTTGTTAAATAGAATACTAAGAAAATAAAGGATTATTATGTCAGATTATATTACACGCCAAGAGGCTTTGGAACTTGTAAACGCTCACACCAGCGAGGCTTTTCTTGTGCAACATGCGCTAGCTTCAGAGGCCGTCTTAGCGGCACTGGCTGAGCACTTGCAAGAAGACGCTGGGCTTTGGGGACTTACCGGACTTTTGCACGATTTGGACTATGCCCAAACAGCCAATACGCCGGAAAAACATGGCCTTGTAAGCTGTGAACTTTTGGCAGATAAGCTCCCTGAGCACGCATTGCAAGCCATACGCGCTCACAACGGTGAAATGAATGGCAATACACCGCAAACAAATCTTGATTATGCTCTGCGCTGCGGTGAAAGTATTACCGGACTTGTGGTGACTGCGGCCTTGGTGCGCCCAACGGGTATCAGTGGCATGGAGTCCAAAAGCCTTAAGAAAAAAATGAAGGACAAAGCCTTTGCCGCGTCGGTTAGCCGTGAAAATATTAAAGAATGTGAGAAGATTGGTCTTGATTTGGACGCCTTCTTAAAGCTTTCCATCGCTGCCATGGAAGCCAAGGCGCAAGAACTTAATCTTCCGCACACGCAACAATAAGTAAAAATTTTGCGCAATAAACTGCGCAGGAGTCTTTAAATAGTATGCCACTGGGTGAGAATAGCACAAAAGCTCTTTAACTTTAATACTGAAGGAATTTTTTATGTCTAAAAGTCTCAATGCCCAATCTACAGATATTTTGCGTCTTGGCACAGCAAAAATTGAATCCAAATTGCCTTATGGCATGTGGACAGAGGATAAAAAATTAAAATTTTTTGTGGGGCCGGAACTTTCAGAAGAGCTCAGCGAACCTGTTTCCATGAGCTTTGAGCCGGCAGGGCCACGTAAAAAATTATATTTTGAGCCATCCCGTGCCAAGTGTGCCATAGTGACTTGCGGTGGCCTGTGTCCCGGCATCAATGATGTTATTCGCGCCTTGGTTATGCAGGCGCATCACGCATATAACGTACCGAGTATTTTAGGCTTTCGCTACGGACTTGAAGGATTTATCCCTGAGTACGGGCATGAAGTTATGGAACTTACGCCAAGCTTGGTTTCAGATATTCATATGTTTGGCGGTACTTTTTTGGGCACCTCACGCGGGCCACAATCTCCTGAATTAATAGTAGATACTCTTGAACGAATGAATATTAGTGTGCTCTTTGTTATTGGCGGTGACGGCTCCATGAAGGCCGCCCTTGCCATCAGCAATGAAGTGCAAGCCCGAAAGCTTAATATTTCCGTTATAGGTATACCCAAAACCATTGATAATGATATTAATTTTGTGCAGCAATCTTTTGGCTTTGACACCGCGGTGGATCAAGCCACCAGTGCCATTCGCTCCGCACATACCGAGGCCGTTTGCGCTCATCATGGCATTGGTATTGTAAAGCTTATGGGGCGCGAGTCCGGCTTTATTGCGGCCCAAGCCACCTTGGCCTTAAAAGAAGTAAATTTTGTGCTCATTCCCGAAGCGGAATTTAATTTGCACGGAGAGGGCGGTATTTTGCCGGCCTTGGCCGAACGTCTGCTTGAACGCAAACATGCGGTCATAGTGGTTGCCGAAGGGGCAGGGCATCACTTGCTCAGGCAAGAAACAAATACCGATGCTTCCGGCAATCGCGTGCTTGGCGACATTTTATCCTTATTAAAAAAAGAAATTAAGCAATATTTTGACGAAAAGGAATTTCCCTTCGTGCTCAAAATGATTGACCCAAGCTATATGATACGTGCAACCCCCGCCAATGCCAACGATAAGGTCTATTGCGGATTTTTGGGGCAACATGCCGTGCATGCGGCCATGGCCGGCTGCACGCATATGGTAGTGGCTAAATTGCAAGAACATTTCATCCACTTGCCTCTTGACCTTGTGACCAGAAGCCGTCGCAAATTAAATATTCAGTCAGAGCTATGGCGCGCCGTGCTTGAATCTACCGGTCAGGGGCGTCTTGCCGGCATGTTGTATAAGTGCGTAGAATAAGGGATTATTCACCTTAACTAAAGGGCAGGCCATCGCATGTCTCAGATGCAGCAAGTCAAAGCTTCGGCTGGTTCCGGCAAAACCTACGAAATAACACAGCGCTTTTTGCACTTTCTTGCTCAAAGTAAAGTGCAAGCGCATGTGTCGCATTGCGGCCTTGGCTCTGCTTCCGCTGCCCCTGGCACAAATTCAGCGCCCCAGCAATTTTCTTGGGGCGACATCATGGCCATTACCTTTACTAATATGGCCACGCTGGAGATGAAGCATCGTGTCATAAAAAGCCTAAAGGAAGTTGCCCTTGGGTTGGCTAAGCCATCAGAAAACTTCAACATGCATGAAAGCACGGCCAAGGCATGGATTAACACCATCTTGCGCCAATACAGCGCCTTAAATATTCGTACCATCGACAGCTTATTGCACTTAATTGTGCGCACGGCGGCTCTTGATATGGGCTTTTCGCCGGATTTTGAAAGCTCCTTTGATATTAATGAAATAATGACCCCCATCTTTGAGGCTTTGCTGGAAGAAGCCGAGCAGGGCAACGAAGATATTTTGGCCTTCATGGAAGAAATTTGCCATTATCTGTTGCATTATGAAAAGGTCAAAGGCTTTAGCATGGGTGAAAGAATTGAAGAAACAATTTTGCCCATAGTGCAATTATTGCTCAGCCATGAGCTCCCTCACTTAAGTCCAACCACTGAGATTAAAGCAAAATATGACCTTATTCAAAGCAATTGGATTAACAGTGGCATAAAAATGGAGGAAATTATCGAGGCAGAAAATCTTTGCGCCAGTAGTAATGCCATGAAATTTTTTGCCAAATGTGCCAATGGCGAAAAAACTGTCTTCACCAGTGCTTACCTTCAAAAAACTCACCTCGATGAATGCTTAAACAAAGCCAGCAAGGGAATGGCCTCCGCCGAGGCGCAGCAAGCCTTTAATACGCTAATACAAAGTGCTTTAGCGGCAAAGGACACAAGTCCGCCATTATATAATGCATTAAAAATACATCCATTTTTAGATTTAGCTATCCTCATATACGAGCAAATCTTAGCCTTGCAAGAACAAGATGGCAAAGTCCCTAATTCCAGCATGCCCAAATTTGTGCAGGATATTTTGCATTTTAATTATGGTGTTTCTGCCGCCCTTTGTCGCATTGGTAACTCAGTCCATCATGTTTTGCTGGACGAATTTCAAGACACCAGTAGGGAGCAGTGGGACGCGCTGTCTCCGCTCATGCAAGAAGCCCTCGCGCGCGGTGGCTCGCTCACGTGGGTAGGGGATGTAAAGCAGGCCATTTATGGTTGGCGCGGCGGCGATGCGGATCTTTTCGATGAACTGCTCACCGATACAGATCTTATCAGTATGGCAAAGCCCAAGGAAAAAAACTTAAAAATCAATTGGCGCAGTAAGGAAAATATTGTCCATACCAACAATATGCTTTTTAAGCCTTTTCAAGATGAAGAAATTGCACGCACCCTCTTGGCCTGCGTAGTCAGCAATTCCTGCCCTGCTCATCTTCTGGATGAAGGCACACAAAAACTCGTTAAGGCATATAATGGTGTGGAGCAAAAGGTTAAGGCCAATGCCGAGGGCGGTTATGTGTGCATTGAACGCCTTGGGGATACTGAAGCTGTTAAGGAAGATCTCTTCGAAGAAATACGCTCAAAGCTAAAAGACAAGCTTTTACAGGATATTGCACCGCGACGCGCGTGGAGCGATGTGGCCATTTTAGTGCGCAAAAAAGAACATGCTACAAGCGTGGCCGGCTGGCTTCTAGATTGGGGAATACCTGTAATTACAGAAAATAGCCTCCTCTTAAACGCCCATCCTCTCATTCAAGAAAGTCTTGCCTTACTAGCATTTTTACACAGCCCCGAGGATAATTTGAGTTTTTGGACAGTGCTTACGGGGCATATTATGGCTTGTGCTTTCCGAGAAGAGGGCGAAGCTGGCCATAGCGATGCGACAAAACCTTCTTTACAAGAATTGCATGCGTGGCGTGTGTCCCATAGCGCGCAAGAGTACGAGCTTCCTTTGTACAAGTTATTTATGGAAAAATGGCCAAGCTTTTGGGAGCAGAGCTTTGCCCCGTTCTACAGTCAAGCTAACATCTTAACCCCTTATGATTGCATACAAGAATGGTATCGCCTTTGGCAGGTTGAAGAGCGCTTTACCGAGGCACAAACCTTTGTGCGTCGCTTTTTGGAAATAGTCTTTAGCGCCGGCGAAAAAGGCTCAGCCACATTGGGAACATTTTTGGAATTGTGGAAAAAAAGTGGCGAGCAAGAAAAAACGCCCATGCCAAATAATGTCAACGCTGTGCAAATACTCACCATTCACAAGTCAAAGGGATTACAGTTTCCCGTAGTTATTGTGCCTTGGACCAATTTTAACAATCGTGACAACGACGACATCATTTTGCATGAAATAGATGGGCTGAGCATGCTTGCCAAAATGGCGCCATATTCTGGCGATGTGTACTATGCTTCCCAAGTTAAAGGCGCCCTCGAAAGCATAAATCTTCTGTATGTGGCTTGTACCCGCGCCGAAGAAGAACTTTATCTTTTTCATAACATAACCGGCTATGAATCCAAGCATAACTATTTATCCAATGCTTTAGAAGTGCTCTTTGCGCATTTAGATATTTCCTTACCTTATGAATATGGCACCATGTCACTTTCCGATTGTTTAGCGCAAAATTCTAATATTTCAGAAGAAATTGAAGCAAGGCCTTGCGCTCCCGTGCATATCACCGAACAACCAGAGCTCATGGACTGGCTACCGCGCCTTAAAATTTATCGTGAACCATTGCAAAACCTTGTACTTGACACAGCCGAAGATATGCACTCAGCACAGCTTTCCCCCAAGCAACGCGGGCTACTTACGCACCATTGCCTTGAAACTTTGCATAATGTTGGCTTTGATGCGCACTTGGCAACGCAGGAAGAGTCATTGCAAAACCTCGTTCACATGAGCATACAAAGTTTTGCCCTGCCCATCACAGCAAGCCCAGAGCTGATTCAAGAGCTTACCGACACCTTGCGCTGGTATATGAGCTTGCCCGGCATAGAGCAATGGCTTGAATACGGCGTGCCGGAACAAAGTGTTTTATGTCCGCCGCAATGGATACAAGGGAAGGAAAATCCACTCTACCGCATTGACTTACTCTTGCCACCGCAAAAAGCAGGGCAAGGCTATAGGCTCATAGACTTTAAGACAGGGCATGCCGATGAAAAATATTTGGAGCAAGTGCGTAACTACATGCAATTACTGGATGCCATGCCTGCAAACACAGCACAAGGGCAAAGTATGCCGCCAAGTGAGGGGATGTTGCTTTATCTTGACCTAAAAAAATGCTGCATGGTTACGGCAAGCAGTCACTCAGAACTTTTAGATGCGCCCTGCTGGCAAGGCGGTGAGTAAGATGCCTACACCATTTATACTTTTTCCGTGGGATAAGCCTTTTTTAGAAGAGGTGCAAAGCTATATTTGCCAAAATTGCGGTCACGACCTTGGGCGCGTAACCATTGTGACTCCGCACAGCAGGCCGCGACGCTATTTAACCGATCTTTTTTATGCTGACAAAAGCTTGCCCCGCCCCGTGCTTTTGCCGCGTATGCTTACTCTTGGCGAACTTATGCAAGATTTTCAGCGCCATAGTCATAGCATTTGTGGTACGCAAAAAATACGTCGTGAAGCCGCACTCTTAGATGGCGTCTACATGCTCTTTCTTGCACTCAAAAGAATGTGCCAAGAACAAATGGCGCAAGACCCCACGACATATGAGCGTTCTCAGCTTTCTTCTGCGCTTTATGCCTTGCAAGATTTAGCAAAATTTCTCCCTTGGGGCATACGCCTTTACACTCTTTTTGAAGAGTGTATGCAACAGCTTGCACCGATACAAAATATCGCCCATGCCGAGGGCGAAGTTTCACCCATGGCGGCGGAATTATTGGCGCATCTTGCACAATTGCACAGGCATTATTTGGATATTTTGGAAGAGGAAGGCTTCACCACTGCAGGGTGTGAGGCTTTGGCCGTGGCTAATGCTTTGCAAACTCACCCCGAAAAACTTCCCCCTCGCTACCTACCGTCGCACGCCGAGCATGTTTTTTTGGTGGGCTTTAATACTCTTACAGAGTCAGAGGATATGCTTCTAAAGAGCCTTTGGAAAAACGGGGCACGTGTTTGTATTCACAGTGATCCCAAGCTCTTAGATGCAGAAGAACATTTTGCCTGTCAAGATCATGCCGCATGGCTCAAACGCTGGAAGGCTTCATGCACTCTTGCAGTGCCGGCTTCCGGACAAAAACCACAAATTCACTTTGTCTCGGCCTATGACGTGCATTCTCAATTGCTCGCCCTGCAAAAAAAACTTACGCAATGCTATAGCTCAGGCGACAACATAGACAGCATAGAAAACAATGATTTGCAAGCGGCCATTGTGCTGACTTCCCCAAGTTTGCTCATGCCCACCTTACACCACTTGCCAAAGGACATAGCCTTTAACGTATCCATGGGCTATCCACTAGAAAAATCAGCGCTTTTCTCCCTCATTGAAGCAGTCATGCGTCTGCAAGAAAACGCTCGCCAATTTGATGTGCGTGATGAGCAAGGGGAAATTATAAGTACTGAGCAGCGTTATTATTGGCGTCAATTTTTGCACTGCTTGCGCCATCCCTTCGTACAAATGCTTTGCTATGCAGAAGAAAATGCGAAGGATGATTCTACCAAGAACACACGTAGCTTACGCGCAGAGCTGGGGCATATAGAAAACAAAATGCGTGTGGGTGAGCGCTTTGTCAGCGTGGAGGATGTTTTGCATGCATGGCAAAGTCACCCCTACTATACTCAAGAATCGCTACCTATTTTACGTCAATTATTTTCTTGCCTTATGGGTAATTTTGCCGCGGTTCATAGTGCTCAAAGTCTTGCGTATGCCTTATCAAGTCTTTGTCAGCTTTTACTTTCGCATGGGGAAGAATTTTGGAAGCGTTATGCCCTTGATGCCGAAAGCATGTACCGCTTGGTTCAGCACGTTTTGCCGGCCTTACGCAATTCTTGCCTTGCGCATATTGATTTACCGCAAGCCACGCTCTTTACTCTTTGTCGCCAATTCATCGGCGCCGAACGCGTCCCCTTTGAAGCCGATCCCATTACCGGCCTTCAACTCCTCGGTATGCTGGAAACACGACTTTTGCGCTTTGAGAAAGTATTTATTTTAGATGCCACAGACAACGCCCTGCCGGGATTTAAAAATACAGACCCCTTGCTCCCCGATGCCCTGCGCCCTGTGCTTGGCCTGCCAGGTTTGCATGAGCGTGAACGCGTCATGGCTCACACCCTGCATAGGCTTTTAGCCTGCGCCAATGAAGTACATTTTTATTGGCAGGAAAATTCTCAAGATTCAAAGCTTTTAGACGACAATAAATCGCGTAGCCGCTTTGTGGATGCTTACCTTTGGGAAGAAGAGCAAAAACTCAAACGCATTCTTGAGCCGGGCGAAGCTCCCTTGCACTGCGTCACAAGCCCTCTTTCGCCCATTAATACGCAGGCTCAAGTCATACCCGTCACCGAGCCCATACGGAAAAAAATTGAAGGCATGCTCACCAAAGGTATTTCACCTTCTGCCCTTAATCTTTATTTACAATGCCCCTTACAGTTTGCGCTAAAATACATCTATAAGCTTAAGCCCTTAGATGAAGTTAATGAGGGCGACGATGCCCCAGGTGTGGGCAAGCTCTTGCATGAGGTTTTACAAAAAGCCTATGCGCAATGGGAAAATACCCGCATAAATCACGAACGAATAACCCTTGATTATCTAGAAGATATCTTCAATGATTGTCTCAAAAACAACTACCTTGAAGACTATTTACCACCACAAAGCCTTGTTATGTTACGCATGGCCGGCCCCATACGCCTAAAAGCATATTTGCAAGCCCAGCAAGAACAAATTATTGGTGGCTCTAGCCACATAGCACTTTTAGAAAAAGAGCTCAAAGCGCCAATCTGTGGTTTTGACGGGCAAGAGTTTTATATTCGAGGCATTATAGATAGGGTCGATTTGCGCGATAAACACCCCTGCAATAAGCTCACGGAGAAGGGCTTTGTGGTGCTTGATTATAAAACGGGTAAAGGCACAATTCCTCGTTCATCCGCGTGGAAAGACATGCAATTACTTGATGCCATTGATAAATGGACTCCGCAAGCGCCAAATAGCAATGAGCTCCTTGAGCGCGTAGCCACTGGCGCTCCGTCTTTGCAATTACTTAGCTATTTATACATCTTTCAGCGCACGCTTGAAGATAAAAAAGATAAAGTGCTTGACGCTGCTTTCATAGAACTTGGAGACAGTGGTAAGGAAAAATATCTGCTGGACGGCATAGAAAGTCAGGATCGCATTGATATCATAAATACGCATATCCCAAAATTACTGACCTTTGTCATACATCACTTGCATAGCACTGAAGAGTTGCAACCAAGGGCGACAGATAGCTGCAAATATTGCTCATATGGCATGCTTTGTCAGCGCTAGTTTGCTTACTTGATGATTTGGGGGAGGGAAGCGATTGCAACTCATCCATCTAGCTTAAAAAAGTTTTTGTAGTTTTTGCCAGAGCATTTCTGCCTTTTTTTTGCCAATACCTTTAATGGCGGCAAGTTCTTTAACCTCAGCTTTGGCCATGGCCTCGGTGCTGGAAAAATGATCCCAAAGTAGGCGTGCTGTGTGCGGACCAATGCCGGGGATACGCATGAGTTCACCGGAAAGGGCGGCATTGTTGCGGGCTTGGCGGTGCTTGCCAATGGCATAGCGATGGGTGCAATCACGAATATGCTGTAAAAATAATAATTCTGCCGATCCGGCACGCAAGGGTAATGGATTAGAACGATTAGGCAAAAATATCCTGTCATTGACATTGCCGGCGCGCCTGTCGGCATGACCTTGTTCGTCTCTGGCCTTGGCTATGGCGGCAAGGGCAAAAAGATCTTCCTGTCCTTGTTCCTCAAGGGCGCGGCCCACAGCAGAAAGCTGCCCCTTACCACCATCAATAAGGAGTAAATCCGGCCAAGGCGGCCCAGATTCAAGGCGGCGTACCACCCAGGCAGCAAGTGTGGCATAGTCGTCGCTGGTGCCGTCGGGCATGGCATATTGACGATAGGCGGAGGTGAGCGGTTTGCCCCCCTCAAAAACCACCATGCCCACACGGGTCTGCATGCCGGAAGTGTGCGAAACGTCAACACATTCAATGCGCTGTGGCGGGCGATCCAAATGCAAGGCCACAGCAAGCCGATCCTCTATGGATTGATCTTTGTGGCGGCGCCCCTCTTCCTTGGCATTGGTGGCGGCCATGTCCACAAGCGCATTTTCTTCGGGGGAGCGCGGTGCACTGATTCGCACCGGCCCTTGGCGCATATCACTGAGGCTTTGCTCAAGGGTTGTAAACATATGCCTATCTTCTTGCTCATCTTCGTCATTATCAACGGCGCTTTCCGGTAACCAGGGCAAAATAATATGCGGCGGCGGGCTGATACGCCCATAAAATTGCGCTAAGAAAGAAAGTAATAATTCCGGCGTATCATCAAAATCAAGCGCAGGCCAAAAGTAATTATGCCCGTCCATAAGCACGCCCCCACGCACAAATAAAATGCCCAAGGCCATGCCCTTTTCTGCACAGTTTAATCCAATGATATCCATGTCTTTTCCGCCGGGCATGACCACCACTTGTTTTTCCACGGTGCGGCGCACGGCCTCCATCTGATCGCGCAGTGCAGCAGCTTTTTCAAATTCTAATTCGTCGGAAGCTTTAAACATTTCGGCCTCAATACTCTGCATAAGCTCAGCCGAACGTCCGGAAAGTAAGTCCTGCACCTTACGCACTCCCTCAAAATATTCTTCGGAGCTAATCTTTTCCATGCACGGCGCCGGGCATTGCCCCATAAAGTGATACAGGCAAGCACGTACACGATTGCGCATGGATCTATCGGTACAGCGGCGCAGAGGAAAAGCTTTGTGTATTATTTTCCATGTTTCACGCGCGGCAAGAGCAGAGGTAAAAGGCCCATAATAGCGTGCTTTATCTCGCAAATTTTTATGAGTATTGCGTACAATTTCAAGGCGAGGAAAGGGATGCTTTAACGAAATTTTGTATAAAATATATTGCTTGTCATCGCGTAACACTATGTTGTAATGTGGTCTATGCTTTTTTATGAGGCTTGCTTCCAGAAGTAAGGCCTCTTTTTCTGTTGTGGTGGACAAGGTCTCAATACTTTGCGCATGCCGAAGCATGGCGCGAGTTTTTACGGGCAAGCCCTCCTCCCGAAAATAGGAGAGAATGCGCTTGCGTAAAACACGAGCTTTACCCACATAGATAATACGTCCTGCGGCATTTTTATAGATATAAATGCCGGGGGTCAGAGGAAGTGTTGAGGCGATGGGTTTTTCCATTGCCTTTATATAAATCGCTGGCAGAAAATGTCAAAATTTGTTTTCTGACATGATATTTTATGTATTCATGTTGGTATAATGTTTGCAGTCACGTTGTACGTGTCAAAAAATATTAACAGAGGGATGTAAGGTATGGTAAAAACACATAAAACTAAATTAAGCTTTCTTGCTCTATGTTGCATGCTGTGCGCTTTTAGTGCTCAGGGCCTGGCAGCGCCTGTGACTACATTGCAAGATACTTTGCGCTTTGCTTTTGGCTATAGCCCCAATGTAAAGGCCGCTCAAGAGTCTCGCATGGAGGCGGTGCATGGCGTGCGCGTGGCTGAAGCCGGATATTATCCTACCATTGGCCTTTGGGCCGGCATTGGTATTTCTCAATCCGACGATGCCGAAACACGAGCACGTGGGGATTCCGAATATGTGGTGGGCACGGGCAATATCACCTTGCAGGCCAGTCAAACCCTTTGGGATGGCGGTGCCACTTCTTCGCGTGTGCGTAAGGGCAATGCTGAGTTAAACTATCGTGCTTGGCAGCTTATGGACAGTGCTACTTCGCTTGCTTATTCAGCTGTATCTGCTCACGCTGACGTATTGCGTCGCCGTACGCTGGTAGCACTTGCCAGAAACAATGTGAAAGAAAATAGAAGAATTTTGAGCATGATTCATACCAGAACCGCCCACGGCCTTGTGGGGGCAGGTGATGCGGATTTGGCGCGCGGACGTTTGGCTCGCGCCGAGGCAACTCTTACAAATCATGAGCAAGGTCTTGAAAATGCATATACCGTTTATACCCGCATTACCGGACAAATGGTGCCGCAAAACCTTGGACCGGTGACACTTCCCAAAAGCTTTTATAAAAATAAAAATGAAGCTCGTGACGTAAGTGTCAATAAAAACTCAAATATTCAAGCCAGCCTTGCAGCCATTCGTAGCGGCATGGCCGGACGTGATGTAAATCGCGCTAACTTTGCACCGCGTGTTGGTATTGATGCCGGGCCATCTTATAACGATGTAGGCCGTAGCGGCAAAAATTACCAGCTTTCATGGACTGCCATGATGAATATGCAATGGAATATGTACAATGGCGGCGCGGACACGGCCACATTTAAGGCTGATTCTGCTAAAATTCGCCGCTTACGCTATGAGTTGCATGATGTTATGGACCTCGTGAACCAAGAGCTTGGCTTTGCCTTCAGCGTTATTCGCAGTTCTGATAGTCAAGTGCGTAGCTATGCCAATGCGGCAAAAGCTTCTCGCCTTGCAAAACTTAATTATTACAAACAATTTGAGCTTGGTGAAAAAGACTTGCTTTCCGTGCTTGATGCAGAAAGTGAGTATTTCTTTAGCTTAACTGAAGAAGCCGTACATCGTACCGATGCCATTCTTGGAAGATATCGCGTGCTGGCACTTACCGGTGATTTATTGGATGAGATGGGGCTAGACCGTGGATCCTTGCAACAAAATATTCCGCATCCTGACTCTGAAACTCCTTGGGATTTTTCACCCACAACTTTAGATGAGAAAAAAGCTCTGCAGGGTACAACCTTGACCCAAAGACAATAATACAACCATACTTTTGTTAAAGGAGGGAAGATTTTAGGATTTTCCCTCCTTTGTTTTTTGTTTTTTCTTACTACAAATCCACTCTTTTTGGCAAAATTTTGGATCTTTTTGCCGCGCCAACGTTTTTTTCAGAACCTTCAAAGCCCATGATTCTTCTTGAAGTTTTTGAGTAAATGTTGTTAAATGCATCTGCATGTAATAAACATTTTAATCTCTCAAGCATAGGGAAAATATGAATAAAAATACATCTTGCTTTAAATTCCTTTTGATTTGTGGCGTGTTTTTATGCGCCTTAAGTATGGCATTGCCTCTTGGGGCAGCCAATATGACCCCGCGTAAAGATATTGCCGCAGAAAATAGCGACACAACAAAAGTCGTATCGCCAGATGAAAAGGCAGCACAGCCAGAGAAAAAAACAGCGAGCAGTATTGAAGAACAATTAGCACAAGACCCAAAATATCAACTTGCCAGCAACTTGCTTGATGCAACTATCAGTTTGCTCGAAACCCGTATTACACCAGAACAACATAAGCGTCTTACCAGATGGCAAAAAAAATGGAAAGATGGCGAACAAGCCGCAGAGATTAGAAGGCTTTCTGCCACTATGCCTAAACTTTCTGCTTATACTAAAGCCATAGAAGATCGCATGGATATTCTTTTGCGCATTGCCGCTGTGGTGCCCATGTCTGCGCATTATGAAGGCGAGGGCGCTAATTTTAGCACATCAGTGCATGATGGTGTGGTGACGGTGCAGGGGGCGGCTTTTGATAAGAAGGGGCATTCTTGTACCTTTGAGGGCATGGGCGCGCTAGAAAAAGGCTGGATTCAAGTTTCCAATCGCACCACGGATGATTTTTATGTGCTCTTTACGCCCAAGGCGGCCTATATTTCATATCTTGGCACGCCCAAGGATATGGGATGCCTTGATGGCGTTAACTTTATTGGGGCTTATGTGAAGCAAATTATCAAGCCATAGCAGTTCGCTGAAAATGTTCAATCTGCTTCGTCAGACTCGTTTTTTAATCTGTATAAATCCTCACTGATACCAATTCATATTCATAAAAAAACCGCTTGTGCCACAGAATTTGTGACCAAGCGGTTTTTCATATTCATTACATTATTTATTTTTAGCCACTGACTAAGTTAGGCAACCAGAGCACCAAGTCAGGGAAGATGACCAAGAGCACGATGACAAGGACGTTAACAAACATCATGGGCAGGGCTTTGAGAGCCACTTTTTCTAGGCTCACGTTGGAGATACCCGAAGCGATGAAGATATTTTCGCCCAGCGGAGGACTGGAAAAACCAACGCCGCAGCAGCATACAAGGACAACACCAAAGTGGATGGGGTCAACGCCATAGCTCATCATAACCGGTAAGAGTACCGGTGTTACCAAGAGGATAAGTGCCAGCGTTTCCATAAACATACCAAGGAAGAGCAAGAGTACGACCACAAAGGCCCAAACAATGCCCACTTGGTCGGTAAGTTCCAGTATCCATTTGGCAATTTGCGATGGAATGTGGTATTCGGTCAAAACGCGCCCAAAAGCATAGGCCGTAAATACAAGCACGAGCACGCGCCCTGTAAGCCATGAAGTGGTTTTGAGGCAATTCATAAAGCTGTGGAAGTCCAGCTCTCTATGGATAACAAGACCTACAAAGATGGTGTACATAATAGCCACAACGGCGGCTTCGGTAGGGGTAAACCAACCGGCATAAATGCCGCCAAGGATAATTACCGGTGCCATCATGGACCAAAAGCCATCTTTAAGGGATTTACCAAGGCCACTTAGAGACCACTGTAAACCGCCGGTGGTTTGGAGGTTTCGGCACAAATACATATGTAAAAAGCTTAGGCCAAGGGCAATAAGTACACCGGGGATAATGCCGCCCATAAACATCTTGGTGATGGACTGCTGCCCGGAGACGCCATAGATAACCATGGGGATACTTGGCGGAATAACAATGCCCACACCGCCGGCTGTGGCTGTGGCTGCTGCCGCATAGCCAGCATCATAACCACGCCGCGTCATGGCCGGAATCATAAGCATACCCACTGCCGCTGTCGTTGCGGGGCCAGAACCGGAAATGGCGCCAAAAAATACACACGAAAGCGCCGTAGATACGGCGAGGCCGCCGGGGATAGGACCTACGACGTTTTCTGCAATATGCACAAGCCGTCGACTCATTCCCGAACTTTCCATAAGCGCTCCCGCCAGCACAAAGCACGGCAAGGCCATGAGCGGAAAGGAGGTCATGGAGGTAAAGGCCATTTGAATCATTTTGCTAAGGTCAGAGCCTGCCACAACAAAGCAGAGCATGGCAGAAATGCCAAGCGCCACCATGATGGGGGTGCCTATGAGCAAGAGGATGGAAAAGGAAATAAAAAGAATTTCGGCCATGAAGCCGGTGCCAATATCTGCTATCATACTTCTTCCCCTTTGTCGGCTAGGAGGTGTCTACTTTCTTCAATGGCGGCTTGATCCGGATCTTCAATCTCTTCATGTAAAACATACTTAATGATGTTTACCTGAATGATACGGATGGCCATAAGGGTAAAACAAATGGGAAAGACAAGGTAAACCAGTGACATATCCCAGTCTAGCGCTGTGGAGTACACAGGGAAGCGCGACATTTGTTTTACGGATAAGTAGCCATACCACGCCATGGTAAGGCTGAAGATGAGCCAAAAAACATCACCTATGAAGATGCATACTTTGGCAACAATGGGGGGGAATTTGTTGAATTGCATGGTTACGCGGTTAAGCGCTGCAAGACGGGTGGCATAGCTTGCCCCAAAAAGAATGAACCAAATAAAAGCAAAGCGTGCACTTTCTTCTGTCCAGTGCAATGAGCTATCGAGAGCTCGGAGAACAATCTGCAAGAAAATAATACAAACAAAATACACTAAGAGAGCTTGGCAAATATAACTTTCAAAGTGATCCATAAAGGCCAAAAAATACTTTTTCAGCATGCGTGCCTCGTGATGTTATAGGTTATCTCCTGTGTAGAAATTTACATGATAACCAAAACTTGTCAATGTAAGAATTTGTACATAAGCCTACAAAATCTTGGGGCAAGCGTGTGTATTTTTTGTCTGTTTGTTGCCAATATCTTAGACAACGCTAATAAGCGGCACAACAATGGGGTCTCTGTCCAGAACGCGTCTGAAAAAGCGGCGCAAAGACGAGCGTATGCCATCATGCAAGCGAACTAAATCGTCACTATTATTGGTGTTGCCATCTTCCAGCACATCCAGCACAAGACATTGAGCATCTTGCAAAAGGTGGCGTAAGTGCATTTCAAAGACAAAGCCCTTGGAGCTGATTTCTGGCCCATGCAAAACCTTGCCGGTATCAGCATCAAGTACCAGCACCACAAAGACAATGCCTTCTCCACCAAGGATTTGACGCTCGCGCAAGACTGCATGCCCAACGTCACCAACACCTTTGCCGTCCACGAGGGTACGGTCGGCGGCAATGCGGTCTTCGAGGCGCACGCCATCGGGCAGCAAAGTCAAGGGCATGCCGTTTTCAAGGATAAAGGTGTGATCTTTTGCGACGCCACACTCTTGCGCCAATCTACAGTGCTTAACAAGGTGGCGATATTCCCCATGCACAGGTACAAAATACTGTGGCCTTGTGCTGTGAAGTACGTCTTTAAGTTCTTCACGGTGTGCATGTCCTGAGGTGTGAATGGCGAGCACGCTTTCATAAAAAACTTCTGCCCCAAGGCGGTACATCTCATTGATCATGGCAGAAATGCTTCGCTGATTTCCGGGAATCATGCGCGAAGACATGATAATAGTATCACCCTTTTGCACGCTGAGCTGCTTGTGTCCACCCATGACCATGCGCGAAAGGGCAGACATGGGCTCGCCTTGGGCGCCGGTAACAAGTAAGATTATTTTATGCGCCGGTATGTCAGGCAGGCCATTATGTACATTATAAAAGGAATGCGGCATGCGCACAAAGCCAAGATCTTTGGCTTTTTCAATATTATTGGCCAGGGACTTTCCGCTGATAACCACAGCGCGCCCTGTTTCTTTGGCGATGTCAAAAACTTCCTGTATGCGATGGATATGACTCGAGAAAAGCGTAATAACAACGCGTCCTGAAGCCTTTTCGACAATGGCTTGTAGGGCTTCTTTAACTTTTCGTTCCGGCAAGGTGCGGCCTTCGCGCTCCACATTAGTGGAGTCAGAGAGCAAAAGACGCACGCCTTCAGTGCCGGCAAAGTCATCAAAAAGGCGTAAATCCGTACCGCTTCCCTCTAAGGGGTTGTCATCAATCTTAAAATCACCGGTATGTAAAATTTTCCCCACCGGACTCTCAACGGCTAGCGCAAAACCTTCGGGTATGGAGTGACATACGGGAATAAAACGGAAGGCAAAATCGCCAAGTTGCAGGGGAGCTTTTGTGCCTTGATCCCAAACATCACCTTTTACTTCTACCAAGTTAACATAATCAAGCAGGCCACGCTCGCGTAATTTGTGTTCCACAAGGGCAAGGGTAAAGGCAGAGCCATACACATTGACTCCGCGCACCAAGGGCACAAGCCAGGGCAAGGCACCAATATGATCTTCGTGTCCGTGGGTGAGCACAATGCCTAGAAGCTTTTCGCGTATGGAATGGATATGTTCAAAGGAGGGGATGACAACGTCAATGCCAAGGTGAGAATCGTCGGGGAACATAAGCCCGCAATCCACCATGACAATGCCGCTGGGACATTCCCATAGTTGACAGTTAAGTCCTATTTCGCCAAGCCCGCCAAGGGGCGTTATGGTAGTAAACATTTCTTGCATGTGATTTGGTATGTTTTTTCAGGCGTTTTTGCGTGAAAATCTTTCCTTAAAAGTTTTATACACCTTAAGGGGGGAAGTGGCAACACGAATTAATGTGCATCATATCATTGGTCACGGTATGCTAATTTTAATTTTTCTGGGGGAAGGAACTTTTTGAAAAAAGCTCCTTCCCCCAGACCCCCATCCTCAAAAACTTTTCGTTACGATGATATTCATTAACAATTCTAAATCTCGGCGTATGTTTTATATAATTTAAAACCGTAATAATTTACTTA
>CAYJHU010000012.1:0-17852 GCA_964369655.1 uncultured Desulfovibrionaceae bacterium
GAGCGTATCGCAAATAAAATCTCGTGAAAAAAGTAAATGCTGGCGTAGGGTTTTCTTCGCTTTCGCAAAATCTTGCGTTAAGATATCCTCTATAAGCTGCAAGTGCGCTGAAACGCTTTCTTCATAGGCCACCTCAAAAAGCACCCCATGAAAGCTCATGGTACAGTACGAAGCGTGCAAATGCTGGCGCGTGATGTAGTCATTTTCCATAGCTTGCACTATGCAATAATGTGGATTGGTGGCATCTGCCATCACATAGTCAATATTTCCTTGAACTTGCCTATTAATATGCTCACGTACTGTTTCAAGCTCGCGCTTAGGAATGCGTTGAGGATTTTTTTTGAGAAAGTTAATGGCAGCGCCTTCGAGCAAAATGCGAAAATCAAAAATATCATAAATTTCCTTGCGCGTAAAACTGCGCACATAAACACCTTTATTGGACGAAGACACCAACAATTCTTCCGCCACCAATTGTTTTAAAGCCTCACGTATGGGAGAGCGGCTCACCTGCAAGTCTTCAGCAAGATTCAATTCTTGCAAATGCATGCCGTGCGCATATGTTCCATCTGCAATGCGAAGTTTTATAATATTATATACTTGGTCGCGCATGGTTACTATTTGTGCCATTTCCATTCCTCCCGCTTTGCTCAAAAGCGCAAAAATCACCCATATAGTATATTTTTACTGCATAAACGTCAATATAAGATATATTTATAGGTATTAAAGAATTTTGCTGTGTCGAAAAAAATCATAAAAAAATTTTGGTTTTTATCTCGATGCATAAAAATAAAAAACTCATTGACATTGTCCCATGTATACAATATGCATAACACAAAGAGTCAGACATGAAACATGCATTAATTAGTAATATCCAAAGATTTTCACTGGATGATGGCCCAGGCATCAGAACAACAGTCTTTTTTAAGGGTTGTAGTTTGGCGTGCAAATGGTGCCACAATCCTGAATGTATTTCCTTCACGCCTGAGCTACAACTTGATGATAAGCTTTGTGTGCGCTGCGGTGCATGCATAGGTGCTTGCCCGCACAATGCGCATAAAGTAAGCAAGACTAAGCATGTAATTGCGAGAAATATCTGTAAAAATTGCGGAGAATGCGTTAGCGCTTGCAGAAAAAAAGCCCTCAAGCTTGTGGGTGATTGCTACGAAACAGATGCACTTGTCAAAGAAATTTTTAAGGATAAGGCTTACTTTAAAAGCTCTGGCGGAGGCGTAACTTTTTCCGGGGGCGAACCAGCTTTATTTTCATCCGCTATTATTCCGGTGGCCTTACAATGCAAGGAGGCCGGATTCACTACGGCCTTAGATACGGCAGGCAATGTTTCTTTCAGTCATTATGAACAATTGTTGCCGGTCATTGATGTTTTTTTATATGATGTTAAATGCTATACCGCCGCAAAGCATCAAGACTGGGTCGGCGCAGATAATGAACAAATACTCAATAATCTTCGAAGCCTCGATGAAAAAGCCGCAAACTATATCATCCGCGTTCCTGTTATTCCCGGCTTTAACGACACCATTACTGAGCACAGCCACATCGCCAAGTTCTTATCTTCACTAAAAAATATTAAACTTATTCAGCTTTTGCCATATCACAATATGGGCAGTGGCAAATATGAAAAACTTGGCCTGACATACCCCATGGGCGACTGCAAAATTCCGCGAAAAATTGTCATGCAGTCACTACTTAAAAAATATTTGGAAAAAAACTTACAAGCACAAATTCCTTAATTTGCCTTTGTAAGTGGAAATATATTGGATTTTTTTAAAAAATGGAAATTAACTTTGTTTATTGCAAACAAAAAAATAGGAGGCAAATATGAAGCCCGCCACATTAACCCCCAGTAAGCGTGTCCAGTATCTCATTAAGCATCGTCATGATGACCACGATAGAACACAAATTCCCACACGTAGGCCCCATTATCTCAAATCCTACCAAGAGCATGCCGAAGAGGATATAAGCTTGCGTATTGCGCATGGTTTTGCTGCCTTCCTTGCTGAAAAGAAAATCCTTATTCGCGAGCATGATATCTTGGCTGGTTTTGCCTATCGCTATACTTATAAACCTTCTTCTCCCTTCAATATTCCTGACGATTATGATCCTTTGTTTAGACCGCCCGCCGGCATTGATACTGTCGAAGAGGCCGAGCTCGGCATTAAGGCCAATGGCTTTGCTGAGGACTCCAAAGAAGCCGAAGAAATGCGCACCTTTTCTAAATGCGTAAGCAAGTGGCTGTATAAGCATTGGGAATCCGGTCATATTATTCCTGCCTTTGAAAAACTCATCAATACTGGCTATGCGGCTTCACTGCTTGAAATTGATGAAAAAATGCCCACTGCGAGTACGGAGCAAAAAGCCGCTTTGCAGTCCATGCGTATTTGCACCGAGGCTGCCATCAACTATATTGAACGCTATGCCCGCATGGCAGATGAATTATGCCAAAGTGCCAAAAATCCAGAATATAAGGCGCAACTTGAAAAAATGAGCCAAGCCTTAAAGAACATTGCCGGTGGAAAAGCCAGCTCGTTTTATGAAGCTGTACAGCTCATTTGGCTCAGCCATGAAATGCTCTATGCAGAAAATTTCCCTGCCTCACTTTCCTTTGGGCGCCTTGATCAATACCTTTATCCTTTCTACAAGCAAGACCTTGCTAGCGGAGCAATGACGCATGCAGAAGCGGTGGATATTATTGATGCTTTATGGGTAAAGTTCGGCATAACCTTACACGGCTATCAAAATGTCACCATTGGCGGCGTTGACGTGAATGGCAATGATATGTGCAATGAGCTCACGGTTATGATGCTTCAAGCTTGCCGTAAGACCCTCTTTGATCAGCCTTTATTATGCTTGCGCTACAACAAAAATATGCCCGATGAAGTGTGGACTGAATCTGTGGCTCTGCTAGAAACCGGCATTGGTCTACCTGCATTTTTCATTGATGATTTTTGCATTCCAGCCAAAGAGCGTATGGGACACAGCAAGGAAGATGCTGCCAACTACGGTCTTGTGGGCTGCGTTGAAATGTCTTGCCCCGGCAAGGAATATGCAAAAACCGAAGCCTTGCGTGTTAATGTGGCCAAAATTTTAGAAATTATGCTCTTTGATGGCAAGAGCAACAGCACCAATGCCGCCACCATCATTGGCAATGCTTCCATGCGTGCCATGGCCTCCACTGAGCAAAGCGTTGAGGATTATACCTTCCCCTTGTTCAGCGCTACTCGCCTTAGTGACATTACAAGCTTTGACCAATTACTTTGCTGGTATAAGGAAGAATTAACCGCACACATGCATTTTTCCATGGAATCTATCAATCGTTTGGATAGTGCCCTGTCCCAATGCTATCCAACCCCCTTCCTCTCGGTGCTTATGGAAGGCTGCGTAAAAAATGGTATGGATGTCACCGCCGGCGGTGCTATCTATAATAATAGTGGCGTTAATCTTTGTGGCCTTGCCAACGTAGCAGACTCTTTGCAAGCCATACGTGAGCTCGTCTATGAGCAAAAGCGCTATACTTTAGAAGATTTTAAAATGGCCATGCAGGCGAACTTTGAAGGCTATGACGCCATGGAACAAGATATCCTTGACTGCGCTAAATACGGTAATGATATCGATAGTGTAGATTTGCTCATGGCTGACATCGTCAAAGCCGCCACCGATCACGTAGAAAGCTTTACAAATCCGCGCGGTGGACGCTGGCAAATGGGGCTGTATTCTGTGGAAGATCATGCAAAAATGGGCATGCACACCGGAGCTTTGCCTGATGGCAAGCGTAATGGCGAAGCTATGGCCAGTGCTTTTTCACCGGTGCAAGGTAAGGATGTCATCGGCCCCACCGCCGCCCTTAACTCCCTTCTTAAAACAGACCTTACCGGCGCTACCAATGGTATGGTTATTGATATAAAATTCACCCCTTCTTTCTTTGATAAAGAAAGTCACATCAAGGCCTTGCGTATGCTCATTGATGCCTATGCCGAGCAAGGCGGCGGCGAAATTCAGTTTAATGTTGTCAAAAGACAAACCCTTATTGAGGCCCAGCGCTTCCCTGAAAAACATAAAAACCTTGTGGTGCGTGTATCTGGTTTTAGCGCCGTGTTTACAAGTCTTATTGAAGAAACACAAAACGAAATCATTAAACGTACTGAATATGAAGTAATCTAAGGCTTTGCCAGATTAAATATAGAGGAAATGAAGAGGAGAAAAAAATGACGAGTTTTATGCATGTTATCACATTAGCAGGGGCTTTTTTAGCATTTTTAATTGGTTCCGGTGTAGCCACGGGTCAAGAAATTATGCAATATTATAGCCCCTATGGTTATGCTGTTTTTGGTACATCGCTGACCATTGTTGTTATCTTGGTCATTGCAAACTATGGTTATGCATGGGCAGGCAAGCATGGCAACATTGAAAAGGGTAGTGACGTCTTCGCTTTTTATTGCGGCCCCATTGTAGGTAAGATTTTTGATTATTTTACCGTGGTATTTTGCTATATGTCCTACGTGGTTATGGTGGGCGGTGGCGCTGCAACGCTTAAGCAACAGTATGACCTCCCGTTGGCCGTCGGTGGCATTTTGACTGTGGTTTTTGCTGCTTCAACCGTTATTTTTGGCCTCAAAAATATTGTCTCCATTATTGGTAGAATTGCTCCTGCATTTATTGGACTTATTTTCATCATTTGCCTCTGGAGTCTTTTTCAAAATGCTGGTGGTATTGAGAAAAACATCCAAGCCATCAATGATGGCACTCTTAAGGTAACAAAAGCCGGCACCAATTGGTTCACCTCCGGCGTTTCCAATGGAGGCTTTTGTATTCTTTGGCTGGCAAGTTTTGCGGCTGCCCTTGGCATTAAGGAAGATTTTAAGACGCTTATGAAAGCCAATGTTATTTCTTCCATAGTTTTGGTCATTGTGAATATGGTCATTGGCTTTGCAATTTTATCCCAGATGGACGTACTAAGCACCACACAAATCCCCAATCTTATCATTGCAGAAAGTATATGGGCTCCCATTGCCTATTTCTTTGGGGCTTTGATTTTTGTGGCAATTTATACTTCGGCTTGCCCCCTCTTATGGACAGCTAGCTCGCGTTTTGCCTCAGAAGGTACGCCTAAATTTAAGATTGTCACCTTGGTCCTCGCTCTTCTTGGTTTTGTTGTTGCGCTTTATGTGCCCTTCAATATCTTGATGAACTATATCTACACCATCAATGGCTATCTTGGCTTTGTTCTTTTACTTGTAATGTGCGTGCGCATGTTTATCGTTATTCGTAAAAAGCAATAAGCAAACATTAAACCGCTGTTAAAAAATTAAAGCCCCATAAGGTATATAAAACCTTGTGGGGCTTGCTTTTTGTTATTTTATAAGCTGCTTAAAGGTACGTTGAGTACCCCTACTTCTTTTCAGGTTTGGCATAACTTGATGCTGGGCCATTTTTATAATCCGTTACATCCAGCCATTCTTGTGGGTAACCCACAGGTTGCGCCATATTATCTGGCGAGTTGATGCGCCCTTGGGCGTATTTTGAAACGAGCAGCTCAAAGAGCTTGCGCCACTGCCCCATGACATTCATGGCATTGGCGTTGAGCTTTTCTGAGCGAATTTGCGCGGCCTTTGCGGGATCTTTTTCTGCAAGGCTTGCAAGTTCTTTGTCAATGCTCACCAATAAAGCTCGCTCTGCGGCTTCAATTTCGTCGGCTTTGCCGCTGATGTCTTTAATCATGTAGGAGCGTTTTATTTGCGCATAATCGCCCACAAGGTTGTAAATCCACCAGGCCTCGTCCCATGAAAAGTAGCGCGTGTCGGAATATTCATAGCTCTTGGGTAAGGGGCCAACGGCAAGGGGCACATACACTGACTCAGCAGGGCGATCAAGGGCAATCCATACGGTGTTTGCAAGCGGCGTTGGCAGGTTTGGGCGGTGTTGAGCGATATAGACAAAGCCGGTATAGCTCATGCCAATGGGACGTTCCCAAGCTCCTATTAAGTCGTTGGTGGGATTACCCACGTCGCCATGCGGGTCGTAGGGGCCAAGCAAACGCTCAGGCGAGCCAAAGGGGCCTGCCGCAACGCCCTTGGTAAGATCAAATTCCGTACCTTCGTAATGGTCTCGGTACATATCTTGAATTTGCATGAGGGTGATTTTTTTATCGGGCTTTACCGAAAAAGGATAGGCACGGGTGAGGCCATTTTCTACCCAAGGGGAAAGCTTTAGGGAGGGCGCCATGAGGTCAAAGGCGCGCCAAACTCTACGCAGAGCATAGTAAGGATGACTGTATTCCCCAACACTTACGGAAGAAAGCCAATCAATGGGTTTGCTTTTATCCTTAGGCATGCGCCAGCCGGCTTTATCAAGGGTAGCTTCAAGCTTTTTGCTCCAAATTTGGTCGGGATTATTGGGGGTCAAGTCACGAATGCTGAATTTATTGGCCGCCACCCAAAATTCTCCGTCGGGCACGCGTTGTGCTACCCATAAACCACCTTCACCGCTGGGAGATGGCGCCACCTCAAAAACCCACGCTTCCTTGGCATCGGCCACGGGCATGGTTTCGCCTGTGCCATAATATCCATATGTATCCACCAAGTGGCCCATAAGCTCCACGGCTTCGCGTGCTGTTTTGCAGCGCTCAAGGGCCACGCGTGAAAGCTCTGAGGTATAAAAAAGGCGCTTTTTGGGGTCGGGGCCATTGCTCACAAAGGAGCCGTTGGTGCATTCGCCAAACATGAGCCCGTGTTCATTCATGATGCCATAGCCCCCATCCATATAGGCATAGGTATGCGCCACTTGCGGAATGTAGCCCACGGGAATGCTTTTTTTGCTTTCCTTTTCCTTCATGTAGGCTGGACTGCGATCACTACCCGCAAGGCGCGGCACCGTAAAAGCATTATACTCTGGTAAGTTACCAATGGCTATGGCAGTGGTGTAGACCGGACGCTTACTGCCCTTGGGCCAATCTTTGGCCGCCACATAGACAATGCTTTGATCGCTTAAGTGATTGTCCTCAGAATGTCCCACCAGCATGCTGCCATCGGCGCTGGCTCCTGGCGTCACAATGCAGGTGGTGCAAGCCGCTGTGCTTGGAAAGGGCGGCAAACGTACTTCATTTTTTTGTGCGATTCCTTTTGAAGCCACAACACAAAACGCAACCAAAGCTAAACAACCTATAATATAGAATTTTCGCATGCATTCTCCTTTCTTTTCATTATAACATTAGTAGTAATTCGTTAAAAAATTTAAAAGAAAAAATGACGATTAGCAATATAAATTCAAGGTGCTTCAGTGCGGATAAAATCTTAAGGCGCAGTGATGTTCATTACTTATGCAAGATACCATCGCCACGAAAGTTTTTTGAGGGGGTTTGGGGGAACTTTTTTTCAAAAAGAGCCCTCTGCACAATTATTTTTGAATATAATTTTACCAGTAAATTAAAAAAAACTGCTCAAAGTCTGAAATCAAATGTGCAGAGGTAAAGGCACGAAAATCAATCATTTAACGGAGAAGCAAAGCTCCGCCTATTCTTGATTTTCGGTCGCATTGACTGTCGTCAACGCTCCATGAGACCCTACGCAATGAATTGCGCAGAGGTCTCAAAAAGTTCCCCCAAGAAAAAATCTTAATAAAATTATCGCTTAGCAAAACTTGCCATATTTACTTCTTGTAATGGCGGGCCTTCGACTTTCATGTGTGCGAGGAAGGCTTGGCGCTTTTCGGGGCTTTCAAATTCAAAACCCATGAGCGCACGCCCAATCATTTCGCCACTGTTGCTGTAGTTGAAATAGCAAATATTGCTGAGCTTTGATACATCTTCCATAAATTCTAATAGTGCACCGGGGCGCTCTGGGAATTCGATATGCGCCATGAGGGGATTTTTCCACAATTCAGCGGCATAGTTAATAATTCTAAAGGCCACATCTTCGCGATTGGTGACATTTTCAAATTCATAGCCTTTTTGAGAAAGCAAGACTTCGAGGGCGTCAAGCTTTTGAGGTGTGCCTTTGAAACCAAAGACGGGACGCGCTTCACCTTCATGGTGTTTACCATAAAGAAAATCTTCAATATTCAGCTGAAGCTCTTGAACATCATTAAGGATTTGCAACATGGCACCGGCACGCTCGGGGATGGTGATTTCATAACAGCGCTTCAAGGTTGCCCCAATGCTGGCACGCCCTGCAATCCATGAAAGGCGTGTAAAGTCCATGTTGGCGCCGGACACAACGCAAGCCACATTTTTACCTTGCAGTTCGTCTTGCATTTTGAGGTAAGCCGCCATGCCTAGGGCGCCTGATGGCTCAGCGATGGTGCGGGCCAGCTCCCAAATTTTTTGGATGCCGGCGCAGACGTCATCGTTGGACACGGTAACGTATTTATCAATGTATTGGCGACAAATTTCGTAGGTATAACCGCCTACGCGTTTGACCGCAGTGCCATCGCAAAAAACGTCCACTTGCGGCAAAGTCACTAAGTGTCCGGCCTCCACCGAGGCTTTCATGCTGGCTTGGCCTTCGCCTTCAACACCGATGATTGTAATGCCGGGCACATGCGCCTTCAAAAATGCTGACACTCCGGATGCAAAGCCGCCGCCGCCAATTTGTAAAAAGACCACATCCGGCCAAATGGCACCCATGAGCAATTCATCACCAATGGTGCCTTGTCCAGCCACCACCAAGGGATGGTCATAGGGCGGCACATAGAGCATGCCAAGCTCAAGGGCGGCTGTGCCTGCGGCTCTGCGGGCATCGTCAAAAGTATCGCCGGTGATGATAATTTCCACGGCATCTCCGCCAAGTCTTTGCACTTCGTGGGCTTTCATGCGGGCCACGGTGGTGGGCATGGTGATGCGTGCCTTAATGCCAAGACGTGCAGCCGCAAGGGCTACGCCTTGGGCGTGATTTCCGGCAGAGGCGGTGACCACTCCCTTACTTAAGGTGGAGGGCAGCTGTGAGGCTATAAAATTATAGGAGCCACGCCATTTGTAGGAGTGTACGGGCGAGAGGTCTTCGCGCTTAAGCAAGAGCATGCCACCGCCTGCTTGTGGATAGTGTTCCAAGGGGGTTGGGGGGCAGAGTTGATATACATTGCTACGCGCACGAGTAATAAGATTAAGTAATTTTGTATCGTTCATATTCCGTCTTCTTTGGTTTTCGTTGCGGCGTATAGTAGGGCAAAGTTAGGTAATGGTAAAGAGTTAATATGACAATTGGCTTGCATCTTGAAAATTTATGCTTTTTGGCGCCCTATGATTTCGCTTCGCGGGGTGGTTTTGTCAAAGTTTTTAAATTATAGGCATTTTTTCTGCTTTGGCACATAAAGTGCAATTACCCTCCCAACATACTTCACAGCCGAGATGGACTTGGCGGTAAAAAGAGTATGTAGGAGGATTTTTTCATGCAAGAAATGATGTTTAGTGCTCTTTTTGGTGCTTTAAGTACAGAACACCGCATGAACTTCATTGCCAATAATTTGGCAAATGTTAACACCAATGGGTATAAGCAAGATAAGTTAGCCTTCAAAGATACCATGGCTTCCTATGCGCATGACGAAATTCGCGAACCGCTCATGACAGTGCGCTCTAAGCCTCTTTTTCCGGAGCCTCAAAACCTTGCTCGTCCGCGTATTGCCGTGGATAAAATTGATTTTCAGCAAGGGGCCATGAAATTTAGCGGAGATCCTCTGGATGTTGCCATTACCGGCGATGGTTTTTTTAAGGTGACCACTCCCGGCGGCGATCGCTATACGCGCAATGGGCATTTTGTTAAAGGCCCGGACGGCACTTTGGTTACGCCCCAAGGTTATCCGGTGCAAGGCACTGACGGCAACATTGTTATTCCCGAAGGGACACGCGATGTGCATATTGCCGGCGATGGTCAAGTTTTTGCCGATGGTGAGCTTATCAACACCCTTAATTTTGTTGGTTTAGCCAATCCGCAAGCCTTAGAAAAAGAAGGGCAAAATCTCTATAAGGGGCGTCCTGACGTTCCGCTGGAAGAAATTGATGTACAGGCCACAGGAACACGCGTTTCTCAAGGATTTTTAGAAGCGGCCAATGTGGAAGTGGTCACAGAAATGGTCAATATGATAGAAGTACATCGCCAATTTGAAGCCTATCAAAAAGTTATGCAAACCTCTGATACTATTGATAAGGCAGCCATAGATAAAGTAGGCAAGATTCGTTAGCCATAAAATAAGGAGTTAAAGTTATGATGCGCTCACTCTGGACTGGGGCCACAGGCATGATAGCCCAGCAAACCAATATTGATGTTATTTCCAATAACCTCGCCAACGTAAACACCACCGGCTTTAAGAAAAGCCGCGCGGAATTTGAAGATCTCATGTATCAAACCATGAAAATCGCAGGTTCCATCACCGAAGGCGACAATCGCTTGCCCGTGGGCATTCAAGTGGGTATGGGTGCAAGACCTACCGCCGTGCATAAATTCTTCTCGCAAGGGGATTTTCAAAATACCGGTAATGCTCTTGACGTAGCCATTGAAGGTGATGGATTCTTTCAGGTGGAAGTCAACGGCGAAATGATGTATACGCGCGCCGGTACTTTTAAGCTGAACCAAGATGGTACCGTGGTTACGGCCAATGGTTATGTTCTTCAGCCGGAATTTACCGTGCCGGCAGAAACCAAGAATATTTCCATCTCTCCTCAGGGGCATATTGCCGCTCTTGATTCGAGCGGAGCAGAGCTGGCCTCAGCGGAAATTCCCATATTTACATTCATTAACCCCGCAGGTTTAGATGCACGCGGACGTAATCTTTATACCCCAACTGAGGCTTCCGGTGAAGAGCAAGAAGGCGTGCCGGGCACTGACAATGTGGGCACCCTTGCTCAAGGCTTTTTAGAAATGTCCAACGTAGAAGTTGTGGATGAAATGGTTAATATGATTGTGGGTCAGCGTGCCTACGAGGTCAATTCCAAGGCCATTCAAACTTCTGACGCCATGCTTGGTATTGCCGTGCAACTGAAGAGGTAAATTATGTATAGCAGCTCATCATTCAAAGACACTGTGTTTTTTAGTCAAAATTCATTTAGCGAATTTTTCTCTGCCCTTGTGCGCACTTTGGCTTTGCGTGTTGTTGCTGTACTTTTTGCTTTTCTCCTTATTCTTTTATTTTGTGTTCTAAGTATTAGCTTTACCGCTAATACAGCTTATTCGGCAACGCAGTGGAATTATGCCAAGCCAGGATTGCCCATAAATACAGTCCAAAAAAATGCCGCCGCCGCAAAAACTCGTAATACCTTTGGGCAAGGTAATTACAGCGGTGGAAGCCTTGAGCTGGAAACAAGCCACGATTGGCGTTTGCAAATCCGCAGTGCCGCCGTAGCGCATGGTAAAATGGTAACTTTAGCTGATATAGCCGACCCCCACGGTCCGGTGCCTGCCGGTCTTTGGGATTCCATAAAAAATCAACCTCTTTGGCCTGCGCCGCCAGAGCATGGTAAGCCTTTGCAAATAAATAAAACCCGTCTTAGCAAAGCCTTACGTGATACTCTTGGGGATTTGGCATCAAAATGTGTCTTGCCATCTTCCCTAGCCATCCAGCGCGGCGGCGTGGTGCTTACAGAGCACGACTTACGAAAATATGTTGTCAGCTTTTTGACAGCGCAAACCAATGCCATGCCCGGCACAGCCGAATGGACAGAATTTCGCCTGCCACCATATATCTTTTTAACCCATGGTCAGCAGCGCGTAAATCTTGAACCGGGTAGCGTGGCTCCGGGGCGTGTTACTTTTCGTTTTGTAATTCAAGAAGCAGACGGCACCGTGGTTCGTCGTGCGGCCGGTGCAGCATTTTTAAATCTTTGGGTAGAGGTGCCTGCGGCTTCACGTCCGCTTAATCAAGGCGACTCCTTGCACGTCCATGATATAACATTTACGCGCGTTAATGCCGCTCACTTAACCGCCATGCCGTGGGATGGCAAAGGCGGCCCGTGGCAAATGGTGCGTAGCGTCGGCATAGGTCAAACCATTTATAGCACTGATCTTATTGGCGTTGCTATGGTGCGCAAAGGCGCCATCGTGAACCTTATCTACGCCAAGGGCAATGTGCGCATAGAAGTTAAGGCCGAAAGCCTCGCAGATGGTGCTCCTGGCACGATTATTCCGGTGCGCAATTTGCAAAGTAAAAAACAAGTTTATGGCACCATCCGTGACAGTAAAACGGTAATGGCAGAATAAACAGAGCTTTACATAAAAAGCTCATTCAAATATGACCAAGCTTTATTTTGGAGGGAAACCATGAAGCGTCAACAAAAATTGTTAATAGTAGCAGTACTCAGCATGTCGGTGTTTATGACTGCTTGTCAAAGTAGCAAAAACACCCCCACTGTCATTGCACCCACTGTCACCGCAGCACCGCCCCAAACCTTTACGCCGCAAGAGCGCGCCTCTAATCCTGGCTCGCTTTTTGCCCAAAGTGATATGGATCCACTCTTTTCTGACAGCCGTGCGCGCCGCGTGGGCGACATTGTGGTTGTTAATATTATGGAAAGCACCAGTGCACAAAATACTGCCAACACCGATGCCGATAAGGAAAGTAATAATGATTACGCGATTCCATCGCTCTTTGGCAGAAGCGCCATTAATTTGCCCGGCAATAACACTATTCCCATTGGCCTTGGCACATCTGTCTTTCAAACCAACTCCAGCAGCGACCTTGCAGCTTCTGGACAAACCACTCGTGGCAATACTGTGACCTCATCCATTGCCTCGCGCGTCATTAAAGTCTTACCTGGCGGTATCTTACAAATCGAAGGCGTGCGTCAAACTCGCGTTAACGAAGAAACACAATATATGGTGCTGTCCGGCACTATCCGCGCCCGCGATATTGGCTCTGATAATACCATCATGTCCACACAAGTGGCCGATGCTAATATTCAATATTATGGTAAGGGTGTACTTGCTGATAAGCAAAAGCCTGGGTGGTTTACTCGGTTTATGGATAACCTCTGGCCATTCTAAATCCATTTGTTTAAGTTCTGACTTCGTCAAGCGGCTTTTTTGCTCGGGTTATGTATGTCTATATACACGCCCCTCGCAAAAAAGCCGCTTTCCTCGTCAGCTTCTTAAACAAATGGATTTAGATACCCTTAAGGCTCTTGCCTTGTCAAAATCTCAAACTCAACCATTAAAAATAATAGCTTGTAGAAAAAACATAAAATTGTGAGTCAATTTATATGCTTGTCACCCCGAAGGTAGGCTTTTGCGTTGCGCGTTAGCGCTAGCAAAAGGTATGGGTGCTGGTTTTTGTGCGATTTTGAGTGGCTTGTAAGATTTTTTCTGCTCGCGAGGAAAAAAGCATTTTGTAAATTTTAGCGTACTTAAGTACGTGAATTTGCAAAATGCTTTCTGACGAAGCGAGCAGGAAAAAGATGAAGACGCCAAAAACGCACAAAAGTATTACAGAGGAGCAAAGCTAAACAAAATAATCGCTGTCACACATTCGCCAATAAAGTGCAACGATTACGCCTTGGACTTTTTCTTCCCTTTGTGTTATCTACCGTATACAAAAATTACACACAAAGAGGATCTTCTATGTCTTATGCTCAATCCTTCAAAGCCTACGATGTGCGCGGCACTTTTCCCGAATCTCTAAGCCCAGAGCTGGCCAAAGCCATTGGCCTTGCCTTTGCGGCTCTCTTTACTCCCAAGTCTGTGGTTATCGGGCGAGATTGTCGCCTTTCCGGTGAAGCTTTGCGTGATGGGCTTGTGCAAGGTCTTGTGCAAGGCGGCGTCAACGTCACCGACCTTGGGCTGTGCGGCACCGAAGAAGTTTATTTTGCCACTTTTGCCAAGGGTTTTGACGGGGGCATCATGATTACCGGAAGTCATAATCCGCGTGATGATAATGGCATGAAGTTTGTGCGCGAAAAAGCCATACCCATTAGCTCAGATACCGGCCTTTTTGATATTCGTGATAAGGCTTTAAGTCTTTTGCCAGATATTACACTTGGCGCTGTTGAAGGCTCTGGAAGTTATACTGAAGCCAGTTATCGGCAGGAATATGTGCAGTTTTTGCTCGATTATGTAAAATTGCCTGCCGCCGAAAGTGCAGAGGGCGCGCCGCTTAAAATCCATGCCGATGCCGGCAATGGCTGCGCTGGGCTGGTGCTCACGGAGCTCATGCCCCTTGTGCCTATGACTATAACCACAGCGCATATGCAACCTGACGGCAACTTCCCCAACGGCATTCCCAATCCACTTTTGCCTGAGCGCAGAGATGCCACCGCCAAAGCCGTGCTTGAGCAAGGGGCTGACTTTGGCGTAGCTTGGGACGGCGATTTTGACCGTTGCTTTTTTTATGATAGCAAGGGGAATTTTATTGAAGGCTATTATTTGGTGGGTTTACTGGCGCAAGCTCTTTTGGAAGAGCATGCCGGTGCAAAAATCATCCATGACCCACGCCTTATTTGGAATACGCAAGATGTAGTGCAAGAAGCCGGCGGCAAAACCATTGCTTCAAAGTCCGGGCATGCTTTTATAAAGGAAACCATGCGCTTGGAGGATGCTCTCTATGGCGGTGAAATGAGCGCGCATCACTATTTCCGCGATTTTTCCTATTGCGACTCAGGCATGCTCCCTTGGCTACTTGTGGCAAAGCTTATTATGAAAAGCAAAAAAAGCCTTGCCCAGCTTGTGGAAGAATGCCAACAAAAATACCCTTGCAGCGGTGAAATTAATCGCAAAGTCAAAGATGCTTCTGTGATTTTGGCTAAAATTTATGATAATTATGCCAAGGATGCCATTGCAGAGGACCGCCTAGACGGTCTTTCCATGACCTTTAAGGATTGGCGCTTTAATGTGCGCTCATCCAATACCGAGCCGCTTTTGCGTCTTAATGTAGAATCGCGCGGCGACCATGCTCTTATGCAGGCTAAAACAGAAGAAATCTTAAAGCTCATAGATTAATTTTTTTCAGGGGAAAGCTTTTTTTGGAAAAAAAGTTTTCCCCTGATTCTTTTCAAAAAAACTTCCACGCAAATTTTATTTACAGAAAATTCTAGATGTAAAAATACATATAAATTTAATGCTTATTGTTTAAAGTAAAGCGCACTTAGTCTTTCAAAGGTGAGTATGTTTGGGAGCTCGTGCTTTCCAAGACAAAATGTTCAATCAGTATTTTTTTTAAAATTATTTCCCCTTAATGTTTTCTTAAGACATGCATGTTTTATTATAATCAAGCAATGGGGGAGACCCCCAATAAGGAGAATATAAATGAAACAGAACATGACAAAATTTCAAAAAATTGGCTTTTTTATAGGCATGGCTCTTATCTGCTGCACATTGAGTGTGGCTCCATTGGTATCCATGGCGTATGCCGACAATCATAAGGGTGGCTTTACCGGCCCTAGTGGTAAAACTGGCGGTTTCACCGGCCCCGGCCCTGCAGTGATTGGCATTAAAGATGCCGGAAATCAACCTGATGATGCGTGGGTTACTTTGCAAGGTAAAATTCTCAATAACTTAGGCGATGATAAATACACTTTCCAAGATGCCAGCGGTAGCGGCGTTGTGGAAATTGAGCGCAAAGCATGGCATGGTGTTTCTGTTGGCCCCAACGATAAAGTCAGCCTGTTAGTAAAAGTTGATAAAGACTGGGGTAGTGTGGAGCTTGAGGTCAAAACCGTACAACGTATGGGAAATTAATATAAGTTTACTATTTATCCGAGGGGCTATGCGCCCCTCTTTTTGAAGATATATCATGCGCATACTCATTGTAGAAGACGATTTGCTCATCGGTGACGGATTGGTGGTGGCCTTACAAAAGCACGGCATCACTGTTGACTGGTTGCAAGATGGAGCCCTGGCCAAGGACGCTCTTAGTGCCAAAAATCATGACGTGGTTATTTTGGATTTGACCTTACCGGGCATGGATGGCTTAGATCTTTTGGCGCACTGGCGAAAGAAAAAAATATCTGTGCCGGTGCTTGTATTGAGCGCGCGTAGCGCCGTAGAGCAAAGAGTTGAGGGCTTAAACCTTGGCGCCGATGATTATTTGCCAAAACCTTTTGCCCTCACAGAACTTGTGGCAAGAGTGCGGGCCTTGCATCGTCAAACCTTGCGTAACCTTGGGCAAGAAAGTACAGTGCTCAGCCATGAAAATGTCAGCTTTGACCCGCAAAAACGCTTAGTCTACAAAGATGGCGAAACCATCAATATTAGTCCCAAAGCTCTTGTTTTGCTAGAAATCTTTTTGACGCATGGTTCCGGAATTTTATCGCGTGAAATGCTGGAAGAAAAACTTTATGGCTGGAATGATGAAGTAAGCAGTAATACCATTGAGGTGCATATTCACCATTTGCGGGCCAAGCTGGGTTCTCATTTTATTAAGACCGTGCATGGCATTGGCTACACCCTGGGTAAAAAAGAATAGCATGCATATTAAAAAAAACTTTCGCCGCATATTAGAAAAAATTGCACAACTTGGGTTGCTTGCACGCCTAGTGATTTTTTATACTATTTTTTCGGTGCTGGTGTGGGGTATAATAGCTGTCATTACTTGGCAATCTGACGCAAGGCATGTAAAAAATTACTTAGATACACAAATTGTGCTCTTTGCCAAAACTTTGGCAGAATTTGATCTTTCGCATCTTTCCGGTGAGATAGATGATATTGATGAAGTGCTTCCGGAACGACGGAAAAAACCTCGCTTTTTAGTGCGAGGGGATCACTTTGGCTTTGCGGTTTTTTCTAAAGATGGCGAACGTATTTTAAGCGATAATGATGATGGGAAGGACTTTCCTTTTATCAGCACCAAAGGCTTTCATAAAGTCGAGGTGGATGATGATAAATGGTACATCTTTGTTTTCATCAATGAGCATAACGGCCAACATATTTTAGTGGGGCAAGAGAAAGAATATCGGCAGGAAATTGTCCATAGAGCTTTTTATAGGCACCTTGTGCCGTGGTTTATCTTGTTACCCTTATTTCTCATGGGGCTAAGTTGGTTTTTGTATAAAGAGTTAAGACCATTACGCGAGTTGAGCCAAGGTTTGCAAAAGCGCAAAGCGCAAGACCTTTCTCCCCTTGATGAAACTCACCTTACCGTAGAAACTCGCCCCTTGGTAGAGTCTCTTAATGCGCTCTTGCAACGCATTTCTTTATTAGTTGAAAAAGAACGCGCCTTTGTGTCTAATGCTGCTCATGAACTACGTACCCCACTGGCGGGCTTGCGCTTGCAAGCAGAAGTCATGGCCATGTGCGCTGATGATGCCACTGCGCGTGACAATGCCATGCAAAAAATTCTACATGGTAGCATGCGTTGTTCGCACCTTGTGGAGCAACTTCTTTTGCTCTCAAGCCTTGAATCTCAAAATACATTACAAAATGCATCCCCTGTGCACTGGCAAAAGCTTGTGGAGCAAACCAAGGAAGATGCTCGAGCCACTGCCCTAGAAAAAAACATTGAGCTGCATTCTATTGTTCATGACCTGCCTACAAAGAGCCTTGGGCTTGAAAATCTCTGGGCCATTGCCTTGCGCAATCTTGTGGATAATGCCATGCGCTATGCCAAAACTTCGCAAGGTGCTAGTGCAAGCGTCTGCGTGCATTTGTATAAGGATAGATTGTGTGTGGAAAATACTGCGCCGCATATTGCCGCGCCTATTCTTACTCAGCTTGGGCAACGCTTTTATCGCCCGCCGGGGCAAGAGGCTCAAGGTAGTGGGCTTGGACTTGCCATTGTAAATCACATTACCACCTTGCATAATGCAAAATTGCGAATCGAAAATATTATGCTAGACGAAGAAGAAGGCGTACGCATAAGTATTGTTTTTTAGAATTTTTGCGAAAGCGAAAATTTTGCGCCACGAAAAATGAGCCAGAATTCACTTC
>CAYJHU010000013.1:0-4103 GCA_964369655.1 uncultured Desulfovibrionaceae bacterium
AGCCACCAAGGCTAAAAGTGACTTTTTAGCGCGTATGAGCCACGAAATACGCACCCCCATGAACGGCATTTTGGGTATGACTCATCTTGCATTGCAGGCTAAGCCCGACGGAAAACAAAAAGACTTTTTGCTGCGTATTGATACGGCTGCTAAAACCTTACTCGGCGTTATTAATGATATTTTAGATTTTTCTAAAATTGAAGCAGATAAACTCGACATTCATAATGTGACCTTTAGGATCTCCGGAATTTTGTCATCCATGCGTGACATGCTGGAAGAACGAGCAGAAAATAAAGGCTTACAGTTAATTTTTACTGTGGATAAAGATGTTCCTGACATTATCCACAGCGATCCTTTGCGCTTTGCACAAATTTGTATCAATCTGTGTTCCAATAGCATTAAATTTACAGAAAAAGGGCAAGTGCATATGCACATTAGCCTTTTAGAAAGCCAAGCTGAAAACCTTAAACTGAAAATTGCTGTTCAGGATAATGGCATCGGTATAGCGCGTGAAGATCAAGAAAAAATATTCGATTCTTTTTCACAAGCCGATGGCACCACAACCCGTAAATACGGTGGTACAGGCCTTGGGCTTTCCATCAGCAAAAGCTTGGCCAATTTGCTTGGCGGTGAAATATGGGTTGAGAGTATATTGGGCGAAGGCAGTACCTTTTGCTTTACCATGCTAGCCACCACCGGCAAAATTGAAGACCTTGAAGAAAAAGATCATAGCCAAAGAACAGAGCACTCCTTACCAGCGCTTGACATTCTCTTGGTAGAAGATAATGAAATAAACCAAGAAATTGCCCTTGCCGTCCTAAACAATATGGGAGTGCACGCCACCTTAGCCAAAAATGGCATAGAAGCAATTGCAGCATTTGAAAGCGGTAATTATGACCTTATCTTAATGGATATTCAAATGCCTACTATGGATGGAATTACAGCAACCAAGGCCATTCGTAAAAGCGAGCATGCAAACGCAAAGACCATTCCCATCATCGCCATGACAGCACATGCCATGACCGGTGATAAGGAAAAAAGCCTTGAAGCTGGCATGAACGATCACATTACTAAACCTATTGATATTAATGAATTACACAACACTCTCCTGACTTGGAGTGTTGATATTGTTAAGCCGGCATAACCACAATTTTTGCTACTTCGTACAGCTATGGAGATTGTATGCGTCTAATAATACATAGTTTACTTTTTTTATGCTTTGCCTTGCTCTGCCCTTCTTTATCCGAGCTCTATGCCAAGGATAAAGCCACTGCTGGCAAGCCCAATATAGGTGTTTTTTTCTATAACGCACAAGATATATATATAAATTCAGTTCTCAATTACACCAAAAAATACCTTGAAGATGAAGCTAACCTAACTATTTTTGATGCTGCCGGAGTTCAAACGACCCAAACGGAGCAACTCACCGCCTTTCTAAAGCAAAAAGTAGACGCTGTAGCCATAAACATTGTGGATATTAAGGTAAGCCAGCTCCTGCTTAACATGGTGCGCGCCAAAAATATTCCTGTCGTTTTCTTCAATAGAGAGCCGGACTTAAATCTCATCAAAAATTATAATAAGGCCTTTTTTGTAGGCACAGAAGCATCTCAAGCCAGTGTAATACAAGGTAACATAGTTGCAAAGCTTTGGAAAAAAAATCCGAACTTTGATAGAAATAAAGACGGAATCTGTAATTTTATTATGCTACAAGGTGGACTTGATAACCCTGAGTCTTTACTACGCAGTCGAGTCTCAGTGCAAACTGCGCGCTCGCGCGGAGTGAATATGCAACAAGTTGGCGATACCCTTGTTTGTATCTGGGATGCCAAATGCGCTGCCAAAGCCACCAAACTGGCCCTCGCCCTCTATGGTGATCAAATTGATTTTGTGATTTCCAATAATGATGACATGGCCATTGGAGCTATAGAAGCCTTACAAGAATTTGGCTTTAACAAAAAAGGCGGAACCTTTATTCCTGTCGTTGGCATCGATGCCATCGAAAGAGCAAAAGAAGCCATTAAAGAAGGCACCATGCATGGTACGGTTTTACAAGATGGCGACTCTATGGCTAAAGTGGTAGCTACTCTACTCCTTAACGCTATTGCAGAAAAGCCCATGCTTACCGGCCTAAAATATACATGGGACAGAAGCGGCATTGCCATCCGAATTCCGTACAGCGCGTACGAATAGCTTAATAAAACCGGTCACTATTTTCTTAATAAATCACCTAGAAGGCGATATGAACCCCACAAAGTCAACAACCTTTTCTTTGGCGCTCATTTGGTTTGGAGCATCCGTCTCCATGGCAGAAATTTTGGTGGGAACGTTATTTGCGCCCCTAGGTTTTGCCAAGGGATTTATGGCCATTGTTATAGGCCACATCATTGGCGGATTTTTGATGTACCTTGCAGGCGCCATTGGCGCTCGCGCACAAAAAAGTGCTATGGACACAGTAAAAATCGCCTTTGGTGAAAAAGGCTCTGTGCTTTTTTCCTCACTAAACATCGTGCAATTGGTGGGCTGGACAGCGGTCATGATTGTAACGGGCATATCTGCTGCCAAGGCACTGCTCCCTCTACAGGGCTGGATCTGGGGCTTCATCCTTGGCGGACTTATTTTATGCTGGATTTTTATTGGTTTACAAAAAGTAACTAAGATTAACATCATTGCCATGGCCTTGCTTTTTGTGTGTACACTTGTGCTTAGCATCAATATTTTTCAAGGGGATACTGCATACAGCGGCACAGCAAGCATGCCCTTTGGAGTTGCCATCGAACTTTCGGCCATTATGCCCCTCTCATGGCTCCCGCTGGTGGCAGATTATACAAGAAATGCACACAATCCCATGCGTGCAACTCGCGTTGGCGTACTTGTCTATGTACTTGGCAGTACTTGGATGTACACCATTGGCCTTGGGGCAGCGCTTTATACAGCACAAAGTGACATGGGACAAATTCTGCTCCACTCAAGCCTTGGAATCTTGGGCCTTATTATTGTACTTTTTTCCACCACCACCACCACTTTGCTCGACGTCTATTCTGCCGGAGTCAGCGCAGTAAGTATTTGGAAAAAACTTTCAGAAACCCATATCGCCATAATAGTTTGCATCTTGGGCACTCTCCTTGCTGTCTTTACGCCCATTCGTGAGTACGAATCCTTTTTATACTTTATAGGTTCGGTCTTTGCCCCCATGGCAGCCGTGCTCATCACAAATTTTTTCTTACTCAAGAAAGATTATCATACACAAAATTTTGCGTATCTTAACCTCGGAGTATGGTTTTTAGGTTTTATTTTTTATCGCTACCTAAAAACGCTTAACCTTACCATTGGCACCACTTTACCGGCCATTGTTGCGACCATGCTTGTATGTCTTTTAGTGCATAGCCTGAGCAAAAACTTCCTAAGCAAACAATAATTCCCATACATGGAGAAAGCTATGAACTTCTTAAATCGCCCACTTGATCACATCAACGTCACCGTACCCAATATGGAAAAGGCAATTGCTTTTTATACAGAAGTGTTACACTTCAAAATCCAAGAAAGCTATACACATAATGGCAGAAAATTTGTCTTTGTGACCGACGGTAATGTGGTTTATGAACTTATGGAAAATGCACAAGAACAAAGTGCACGCTTTGATCATATGGCCTATAGCTCTGAAGATATTGAAGCAGATTATGCATATTTTAAGAAAGAGCACAGCGAGCTTTTAGCTACGGATATAGGCTTTGCGGATTTTTTATTTGAAAAAGGTATGTATTACTTTTTTGTTAACGGCTTACAAGGTGAAAGAATTGAGTTTTGCCAAAGAAAAAAATAGAAAGCAACTCTTCTTATTTTGTAGCACAATTTCTTAAGAGCCTCCATTGAGAGGCTCTGCTTGCTTATTTGCAAAATAAATTATATAGATAAGAAATGAAACACTTATTGATTGTATGCTTACTCCTTTTTCCTTTACTTGCGCAAGCAAAAGCTCCCACCGAAGCTGAAATCGAGGAAAAAATCAAAAAAATACAATACTTAGAAGACATTTTCTTCCTGCGTATGACCTTGCTCAATGAAAAACTCAGTGTACTTGATGCAGAGTTAAAAATGACAGAAGA
>CAYJHU010000013.1:4203-7057 GCA_964369655.1 uncultured Desulfovibrionaceae bacterium
ACTTGGAGGTAATATCTAAAAATTGCTGACAATAAAAACGAATTCTAAACTTCACTTTTTAAGGATATCAAAAACTTAGATGAAAGCCCCGCGCAATAAAACCATAGACATGAGCATTGAAGAGGGCAAAGATTACCTTGAACGCTGCCTAACAATAGAACACCCTGTAGATATCCCACAAATTGTTAACAAAACTCTCTACGGCGACACATTTTCTGTGCTCAATTTTCTCCCCAAGCAATTTGTCAATCTTGCCATTATTGACCCTCCTTATAATCTCAATAAAAATTTTCATGGGAGATCATTTAGGCGCAGCTGCGACCAAGACTATTTGGACTATACAGAGCAATGGATACTTGCCCTAAAGCCCTTACTGGCAAAATCCGCCTCGCTCTATGTGTGTTGTGATTGGCAATCCAGCATGATTATAGGTGCACTACTCAAAAAGCATTTTCATGTGCAAAACAGAATTACGTGGCAGCGCGAAAAAGGGCGCGGCGCCAAAAATAATTGGAAAAATGCCATGGAAGATATCTGGTTTGTCACCAATGAAAAAGAATATACATTTAATGTGGATGCCATAAAAATACGCCGCAAGGTTGTGGCCCCCTATAGGGTCAAGGGCGTTCCTAAGGGCTGGGAAGAAACAGCACAAGGTAACTTTAGAAATACTTTTCCCTCAAATTTTTGGGATGACATTTCCATACCCTATTGGTCCATGCCGGAAAATACAGCCCACCCAACACAAAAGCCCGAAAAACTTCTGGCAAAACTTATTCTTGCAAGTTCACATGCGGGGGATATTGTTCTTGATCCCTTTTTAGGTTCAGGCTCCACATCCGTAGTCGCAAAAAAACTTGGAAGAAAATATATTGGCATTGAACATAATGCTCAATACTGTATTTGGGCGGAAAAAAGACTAGAAATGGCCACAGAACATACAGAAATACAAGGCTATAACGACGGCATTTTTTGGGAAAGAAACAGCGTTGCCGCACAAAAAGCCCTAAAAGCCCCTGTGCAAAAGCGCCAAAAACAAAAAAAATATAAATAGTGTTTTTATTCGCCTAATTAGTATTCTTACTAGACTTCCCCCCGCAACTATGTCTTTTTACAATGTGCGGGGGGAAATATATTATAAAAATGCTATATTATGAAAGATTCAGTCATAGAACTGCGATTATTTTCATCCACGGCTATGAGCTTGTATTCATGCTTTGCTTTGTCTTGTAAAACATCTTCAAACATAAATGGTTCTAATGTTATCTGTGGTTTATGACTAATATTAGCAATCTTTACGCCATCACGCCAGATTTGATATTCTTTAATGGGGGCATCTGCGGCAAAAGCTGTTTGCCAAGAAATATGCATCTTTCTGCCATTTTGCGTATCCGATGGCTTTAATGCAATCTCACGCGGAGGGGTAAGCGGTACTGGCGGATTTTGAAAATAATTGGTTAATCCATTTTTTATTGAATGTGTTATCGCTTCAATATCTTTGCGCTGCGTTGCCGTCAAAGCTTGCGGCGTAACTTGCGATGCCATAAGGTTTTGATACAGCTGGCATTGTTCTTTATTTTCAGATATTTGCCCCATTCCAATAATAACTATATCCACCCCAGGGGTTGTTAAAGCATATTGGATGGGCAAATGGCTTGGCAGTGCAGCTGTGCCAATTGTGCGCACATTATCTTCTGGTAACCATCTCCATTTCGCCACACGGTCATACATGGCACCGTTGGCAAATATTTTCATGCCAATAACTCCCATGCCTTTTGCCTTAGCAACAGGAATAACATTGTGCTGCATATTAAAATACAATGTATCATTAGGGTTAATCGCTACAAGCAAACCATCCAAAATATCTTGCTCATCACGCTGAATCATAGCCATGAGCACATCAGGAGATTTATGACCTGAAATGCCAATATGTCGTATTAATTTCTCTTTTTTAGGATTATAGCCGGTGATATTTGTGCCGTCACGATAGTCACGCAAAGCCGCAAAAGCTCCCCATCTCCCCGAAGGATGGGGCTCACTATAGCCTTCATACAGCGCATCCACCATCTGCATGTTTTCAATGCTGTGCATCATCATCATATCAACGTAGGCATCCTTGGGGTAATTTCCCTTCCCGTCACCAAAAACTTGCGTCAAAGTACGCTTTAAATCATCAATACAGCCAGATTCAGGGGAATTGTTAGAAAAGGAGCGCACACCAGCAACGGAAGTATCTCTGTTGGCCCAGCGCTTTCCTGTTTTACTGGTGAGAAAAATACTTTTTCTTTTTTCTTCGCTATAATTTGCCTCACCCGGCACAAGGCCAAGCTTTTTGAATGCTGCCCCAAAATGAACCTGACTTTTTTCATAGACATTGGAAGTATCAAAATAATTCACGCCAAGTTCATAGGCTTTAACAATGATTGATACAGGGTCAATATCATGGGGAGTTTTTTGGATGGATGCTTGCCCGCCAAGGCCAAGCGTTGTTGCGTTAAAATTTATTCGCCCAAGTTTTCGCTTCATTGGCGTATCTATGGTTTTGGGCACGGAGATTTGCGCTAAGGAATCTTTAGGAAGCGCTAAACCACCAGCCACAACAGCACCGCAAGCCACAGCCTGCATTTTAAGAAATGATCTTCTATCCATTTTTTCTCCCATAATATTGCCTATCCTGCAGAGTTTCACCCCTGTCAGCCATTTTATTCTCTTAACATAACTCCTATTAAAACATTGTCAATTTAGCAACTTAAAATAAACAGCTATATATTGAAAACTACACAACAATTACTAACTTTACTCTCTCGTTTTTCAACTTGTTGAAAAATGCATATGGGTTTCCAAAGGGGATAAT
>CAYJHU010000013.1:7157-17756 GCA_964369655.1 uncultured Desulfovibrionaceae bacterium
TAATATTACAAATTATTCTGCCAGCGCTGGCAAAGATCATGCGTGAGGCGAAGTTGGTCGAAAATGCGCCCACAAAACTGCTCCATCATGGCATCTATATGGGTATTTTCAGTGTAAAAGGCAGGACAAAAAGGCATAATGCTCGCCCCATTTTGACTTAAGGAGAGCATATTTTGTAAATGTATGGAACTTAAGGGGCTTTCTCTGGGAACAATGATAAGGGGACGCTTTTCTTTTATGGTAACGTCAGCACAGCGATGCAAAAGATTTATGCCCGTACCGTGAGCAATGTGGGCCATTGAACTCATTGAACATGGACAAATAATCATGCCGTGATGCTGCCATGAGCCGGATGCAGGCCCGGCACTCATGTCATGATTTTCATAGCTAACATGCGCTAATTCTTTGAAAGTGCTGAGCGAAAATGGCGTTTCATTCTTCATAACGCATGCGGCGCCCTCAGACACGATAAGGTGCACTTGTATACCTTGCTTGGCATGCAAAAGCTTCAAGAGGGTATGAGCAAGGGGCATACCGCTGGCGCCGCTGATACCAAGGAGAATACGAGTCATAAAAGCCTTTTATTGTAGGCGTGTGCCTATAGAAGGTTTAATTTTAACAGGGTGAAGATTCTCCTTTAAGAGCGGAGGAACGTCGGGCGTGATGGGGACAGTGGCTGTGCCCATGCCAAGTACGTCATGAGTTGGCGTATGCAAAAGGCGCATGGTAAAGCGCACCTGCTCTGGCGTGACAACGTAAGTACCGGTAAGTACGCCAATACTTGTGGCCTTGGTGCTTTGTAATTCTTTGGTATTACGCGATAAAAGCATTTCTCCAACGCCTTCTTGAAAGCGCAATTCTTTCCCTTTCCGGATTTCCCTAACCTGATAGCCAGCACTGGCAAGCCAGCGCAAAACTTCTTCAGTCATTTGGCGCGCAAGAGCATTGGAAAGCTTAAGATTATTCAGATTTACGGGAGTTGTGCCCATGATGGTAATTCGGCTGCGGATAAGCCTTCTGCGAGCTTCCAATTTGTCCTTGGGCAAAGCGCCATCCGGCAGTCCGCCACGCGCCATAAGCTGAGCATCAATTTGCTTTGCTATGGAATTTGCAGCTTTGGGGCCATAGCCACTGCCGCTGATAAAGGCCATGACTGAATTTGGTACAAGAAAACTGAGCATAATGAAAAAAATAAGACCAAGACGTATGTTCATTCGTTGTCCTTTATGACTTTATTCAAGGGGCGGCGATCAGCGCAGGGAGCGAATTTGTAGTTCTACCCCTTGTAAATAGCGTTGAATATGATTGCGCATTTTTACTGTTCGGCAAGTAGAGAGTGCCAATAAATAATGCTGCTTTGCCAGTTCATATCTTCTGTCCTCTTCGTACTTTTGAGCATACTTGAGGTTTCTGATGGTTTCGTCAGATTCAGAAGAAGCTATAAAAATTTGTGCATGAACTGTGCCATCATTAGCGACAAAACATATTCCGCCATAAAGGACAAAAATACATATTAAAAGTGCAATTTGAAAACATCTGCGCTGAGCAAAGGGCAAAAATTTCCGCATAAAAGCTCCTCACTAACGTGGAGTGCCGTATAAACCGGGCTCTCTTTCTGGCTCTGACGGATTAGGCACTTGAACGATGTTAAGAGTTCCGCTTCTAAGGCCAAGAGGTGGAGGCGGCGGGCCTTGCTTAACAGGCGGCTTTGAAACATAACGGGCCCGTGAGCTTGTCGTGCTTACGACAACAGGCTTAGGCGTGCTTTTGATGATGGGTGCAGCCGTAAGCCTTTCAATAAGCGGCGTTTTCACAAGTACAAGCTGGCCTGTTCGTAAGACCATGCCGTCCATGGCGCGCACTAAGCGAGCATTAACAAAGACAGCTTCCTTATCGGTGTGATAGGTGCCAATAATAAGCGCGGCCCAGCGTTCATTAGTATTGATAATACCTTGGCGTAAAAGGGCAAAGTCCCCTTGTCCAAGCTTTACATCGATATTGCCGGTGAGTCGATATTCACGCACCGGAAAACCACGCTGATTAAATTCATAAATAAGCGATTCACCAAGCAAATTACCAAAAGATGAAGTGACGTTTTTACTATTCATGTCCACAAAAGATGTAGGCATTGCCACAAGCCCCATAAGGGTTCTATTATCCATAGTGGCTAGCATTTGATCCGCAAGCTCTCGTACTTTCAGCTTAAATTCTTGTGCATTAACAAATTCAGGGTCATGCGCCGTTCTTGTTTTTGGGCCACAGCCAGCTAAGAGTAAGCTTTGCAAAAGCAATATGAACAATAAAAACTTAATGATATGAGTCATATAACATCCTTTAAGGGCTTTAACTGCTACTTACTGCAGCATCTTGTATTACTTAATCGTTTCTTTTGTGCAAAACTTAAGTGAAAACAAAAAAAGAAATGCATACCACTTACTAACATAAATGCTTAAGAAAAAAAAGATAAAATATAAGGGTAAGAATTATCCTCAGAGTGCTGACAAAGTCAGCACGATCCAAAAATCAAAAGTAGGCGCAATTTACTTGCGCCGTTAAACAATTGATTTTTGTGCCTTTCCGCTTGGTAGCTTTGCTGACAATAGCGGCGCAAACACCACATGGTGGGGTTTGTCATTAGTCTGAGGGTAAGAATTATCCTCACACTTATAAAAGATGATTATTTATTCTGCAGGGTCAATTTGGATAGCTCTAACTCTGAACCCTGCCGCCAAAAGCGGTTTAACTCCTTTGGAAGCCCTTGTGCGTCATTTTCAACAAGTTGAAATAGGTGTTATAAATGATGTAATAGTAGAGCTCGAAACATATTAAAAAAAGTGTACCGATAAACCACTTTGAGAAAAGATGAGGAGGGCATGCTCCTCAAAAGGCAAAAGAAAAAAAGTTGTGCCTTTTTCTTTTTCTTGATACACGGTAAAAAAAGTTTGAGGTATGTTTGTGCGTGTAATTGCATGTTTTATATGTATGCTAAGTCTTATGCTGGGCGGATGCTTTGAGAGTGAAACCCCAGCGGGAATTGTAGCAACAGTAAATGGTAAGCCCATAGTCTTAAAGATCATTCAAGCATCGCAAGAAGCTGACATGGTGGATTTTGGGATATTTGAACAATTCTCCCTACACGAATTGCGTGCACAATATGGCAAAACGTTAGCTAACCTCATCGTCTACGAAATGATGGCGCAAGAACTTGAAAGCAAAGGAATTATCATTACAGACGCCATGATACGTTCTTTTGAAGAAGATATCCGTAAAGATTATCCTCAAGGGGAGTTTGAAAAATACTTTGAGGAAAAATCGATCGATATGGATTCATGGCGAGAAATGATACGTTATATTATTGTATTACAAAAATTCACTTCAGAATTTTTACGCAAAAATTTTGTACCAGAATTAAAGGATGTTAGAGAATATTATGAAAAACATAAGGAGAGCTTTGTCATCGCTGAAAATTACGATGTCTATGTAGCCACTAGTGAAACTAAAGAAGCCTTAGAAGGTATAGAGAGTGTTGATGAATTTTTAGAAAAAAAACAAAACCTTACTACCTATAAGATGCGCATCGACAAGGGAAATATCCCTAAAGAAGGGGCAAAGTCGGTCCCTAGCCTTAAGGAAAAAACCTGCACCAAAATCCTGAAAGAAGAGGAAGCCTTTACGCTCGTCTGTCTTGATAAACATCAGAAAGAAAAAACCCTCTCCCCCAGTGAAGCATATATTTATATTGAAGATTTTTTGGCAGAAGAACATTTAGTGCATATTTTTGAAAAGTGGCTGACGGAAAAACTCCCTCAAACCGAAATCAAAGTATCTGCGCACGTTATTAATGACATTTAATGGCTTTATTTGTTTTACACACAAGTTTAAGCATTGCATTTGAATAAAAAAAAGTATATTATGGGAGTTGATTTTTCTCATAGCTTTATGCATCGGAAAAATAAAAAAAACAACACACCATTAATAAAATACATAATATTTTTATAGAAAATTAGGAGTTATCGTGAAAAAAATACTTTTTATGTGTATTGGTCTTTTGGCCTTGGCAAGCTATGTACAAGCAGCAAGCGTCAATCAAGTTGCTGCAGTAGTAAACGGAAAAATGATTTCTGTTTTTGACGTCCGAGCCATGTCTGCTGTTGATCTAGCCAAGGCCGGTTTGAGCACAAAAAACACAAGCTCTCCAAAAGCACAAGCAATATTAAGAAACACTCTTGAAGAACTCATAAATGAATTACTTGTCATGGATGCTGCCGAAAAGCAAAGAATTCATGTTTCTTCTGCCGAGGTAGATGAAGAAATAGCCCGCATTATGAAGCAAAGTAACATGAATAAGGCAACTTTTGAAAAACAACTCCAAAAAGATGGATTCACCATCACAACATTTCAAAATCGTATTAAATTCAATATATTGCGCAAGAAATTTATGGGTGGACAGGTTAGACGCAAAATCATTGTGACTCCTGACGAAATACGTAATTATTACGAAAACAATAAAAAACAATTTATAAGCAAAAAAGAGACCGTTTTGGCCATAATTGCCTATCCCGCCAATGTTAATGCTCCCGGCTATGCGGCTCAGCTTATCAAAGATCCAAGTAAATTTGAAACTCTTGTAAAACAAGTTTCTGTAGGTCCAAACAAAGCCAATGGTGGTATCATGGGCGTTGTTGATTTTTCCAAAATGCACCCAAAACTTGCTGCCCTCATACAAAAACTACCTGTTGGTGGCGTAACCCCACTTATTCGTGATAGGACGCAAAGCATTCAATTCAAAAAGGTAAGAGAAACCCAAGGTGGGCGACAATTAACCTTTGATGAAGCTAAAGACCAAATAGAAGTAATTATAGTAGAACCACGCATGAAAGCGCATTTTGAAGAGTATCTTAGAGATTTGCGTAGTAAGGCTGTTATCGATATCAGAATGTAGTTTGCTCACATCTGGGAATTTGTATGTTGCAAGTCTTAAAAGAACTTGGTCAAGCGCTACGGGCAGAAAGAGAAAGACGCGAGCTTTCTGTGGAGCAAGTGGCAGAAGGGCTAAAGATAAGTACGCGTATACTTTATGCTTTAGAGGCTGGTGATGTTGCCTCCTTACCGCATATAGTCTATACTCGTGGATTTGCCAGCGCATATGCAAAGTACCTTGACTTAGACGTACACGATATTTTAGCAAAACTTGATGCTCCTGAAAGCGAGGGGGAGACACCTCCCCCCGCCGAGCAGGAAAGAAAGAACCTTGCCATAAAAATTCCCCCTATAAATCTTCCCGTGATCATTGCCTTTTGTGTGTGCGTGGCCGTGGGGGGAGCCATATGGTATTATCGTGATGCAAATTTGTTTTCTTCCGTACAGTCTGAACATTTAAGTACTGCTCAGCCGGCACCAGCAACTCCTACAAAGCAAAGACCACCTCAAAAGGATGAAAAAGCTAAAAAAACAGAGCAAAAAGAAAACAAAAAAGCTACTCCCAAAATCGATGAAAAAAAAGTAACAGAGAAGAAAACAACAGCCAATAAATCCGCCCCAGTGGCAGGATCTGAAAAGCCCAAAAAAGAAGAAAATATAGCTCAAGGGCAACAAGCACAGACTTTGACTCCGACCCATGCACCCCAAGAACACGTGGGGCCGCATAGGATTATTATTACCGCCACTCAAGCAGGAAGCATCGAATCTGATGCTGATAATACCGGGGGACGACGTTTTTCTGTCAAAGCCGGAGATACCTTTGCTTTAACTTTCGATACCTCACTCAATCTAAAGCTCAGCAATGCAGGGGGGATACGCATTCGCTACAATGGCGTAGAAATGCCTGCCCTAGGCAAGAGCGGCGAAAGTAAAACTATACAATTTCCCCCAAGCAATTAATAGAATATTTTAATAGGCAGAAGCTATGGAATGGAATGATGCTGCTGTAGTTCTTCAAACGGGTAAGTTTAGAGAACGCGACATGTGGCTACGTATCTTTACTCAAAAGCGCGGTCTTATGACGGTTTTTGCTTTTGGGGGCAGTCGTAGTCGCCGTCGTTTTTGTGGCTGTCTTGATGTGCTCAATACCATCAACTGCCGTTTAAAAAGCAGCCGTAATGGTCAATATCTAGCCATGGAAGAAGGAACACTCTTGCATGGACCACAAAAGCTGCGCTATGATTTTGCCCGCCTTGGCATGGTCATGAATTGCGTAAAATTCATCGAAGCCTTTGGCATCTCACAAGATGGCGCCGCCTCTGCCTATGCCCTACTTCAAGAAATGCTTCTTTTCTTTGAAGAAGAAAGCACTCCACATGCACTTTTCCCCGTGCTTTTCCGCCTACGCATTGCCTCAGAGCAAGGCTTTGCACCCACATGGCATGAGTGCGCCATATGTGGAAAACACCCTACTGACGCTGTGTTTCATATGGATGAAGGCATCTGTCGTTGTAAAAACTGCCCTCCCATAGGAAAATCACTGGCATATAGCATACAACTTCCGCCAAATGTCTTATTCTTGCTAAAAAAAATCGAATTCTTACCTCCAGCCAAATGGGGCGCTGAAACACTTACTGCCAATGAACGCTACGCATGCTTTCGTGCTGTAGACGGTTTTGTGCAATTTCATTTAGGAATTAAGTGGGAAGACGGACGCTTTAGACGCGTATAAAAGTTTTTGGGGGAGGGGACTTTTTTCAAAAAGTCCCCTCCCCCGAAAAAAAAACCAGCGAACTAGCTAACCAACTAACTAATCATGCTCATGCGAATCATCGCATTTTTTATCTTTCTTACACGGATAAAGCACAAAGCACCAATAAGCCGTAAAAGCCGGCAAGGCTACAAACATCAGCCCATAAGCCCATGTTTTTGTGTATAAAAAATACTCATAAAAGGAAGAAAAAGAACCAGCAGCCATATCTCACCTCCTAGTGCGAGTCTTTAAAGTCAGGATGTTCATACAATACGGGCATATGGTACACAATAAAGCGATATGCCGTCACAATGAGCGTCACCACAAAGATAGACACACATACTTCACCAAGACTTGGGAAATAACGCTCTGAAAGGGGCAATTCATAGTTAAAAGCAATCAAACTGATATTAAAGCGGTTGAGCACAATACCGAGTACGGCATTGACCGAACCAATGCGACACAGGGTCAAGTTGCGATCGCGTGCGCCTTTGGCATAAATCAGCGCTGGCATCAGCACAAAGAAGAGCATTTCCACCATCCACCAATAGCCATAGGGGGTGAGCAAATACTTAAAGTTTGCTTGCACAGCCATGTCCATAAACTTCAAGATAAAGTATGAGAACAAGATTAAAGAAGCAGCGCGTGCAAAACCAACGGTGACTAAATCTGCCTCACGCAAGTGGGTTTCGTCCATATAATCATGGACGCCCTTATGCGCTAACATGCCTTCGAAGATAACCATAGAAGCGCCCGCTACCATGGAAGAAACAAAGAAGAACATGGGCATAAAGGGTGAATACCAAAGCGGATGCAACTTCCCCGGTGCAATGAGAAAGAGCGCCGCCAGAGAAGATTGGTGCAAGGTTGATAAACACACCCCAAAAATGGTGAGGAGAATAGTTGCACGAATGATTTGCTTACGCCACTTTAAGAGGAAGGGGAATTTGCTTCCAAGCCATTCTAATGGCGCCACAGAAAATTCAATCATAAGTACAGTTACATAGGTGGCTACACATAAACCAACCTCAAAGAGTACCGAGGTTGTGCCGGCATAAAAGAACATATAGGGCAAACGTAAGGGATGCCCAAGGTCATATAAAAGCGCCACAACCACAAAGCTATAACCGAGAAAAGCCGTAGTGACTGCCGGACGTACCGCCGCATGATAGTCTTTTACGCCAAGAATATACACAGCAACGGTGGTAAAATAGCCACCGGCCGCCAGTGCCACACCGCACATCAGGTCAAAACCAATCCAAATTCCCCAAGGGTAATTGTCATCAAGATTGGTCACGGCGCCAATGCCTTCGGTAAAGCGCACATAGGTTACCACCAGCCCCACGATGAGGATGATGGCGGTTATTATATTTCCGGGACGCTTTAAGGAAAAGGGTCCCATATTAAAAAGCTTATCCTTGGTGGGGATAACAATATTTGCATGTTGTGCGTGACTCATATTATTTCACCTCCCCATTGCTATGCCCATCAGCGTGTTCTTGGGCATCACTCATGGCTTTTTTCACCTTGGCAACCACGGCTGCGCCCTCACTGCCAAATTCAGCTTCAATATTTTTCATGGCCGCATCAAGCTCAGTTTGAGCCTTGGCCTTGGCTTCTTTTTCAAGAGCTTTGGCGCGGGATTCTTTATACTTGGTTATACCATACGCACCGGCAAAGAGTACCGGCCAAAAGCCAATAATCATGGGCACGGCACCAAGAGCACCGGCGGTATACTCACCCATGGGACGTGTACCAAGATTCATATTTAGGCCAAGCTTAGCTTGCGGAGCGCCTGAGAGCGTCATCCAAGCTGTGCCACCGGCATCGGTTTCACCATAAATATAATCCACATAGCGCTCAGGATTTTGCTCAATGCGCTTGCGGGCAATTTTAAGTAAATCACTGCGCTTACCAAAGGTTAGGGCGTCCATGGGGCAAGCCTCAACACAGCCAGGGAGTAAGCCTTTTTCGAGTCTTGGTTGGCAGAAAGTGCACTTGAGTACCAAGGGATCGAAAGCTTCTTCATACTGAAAGCCGGGAATATAGAATGGACAAGCCACCATGCAATAACGACAACCAACACATTGGTCACCCTTATAACTTACGGCGCCGCTTGGCTCCTTAGTAAAACATCTGGCAAAGCAAGCCGAAGCGCAGGCCGGATCATTACAATGCATGCACTGAGTTTTACGAAAATGCTCTATATCATTCACTTCGTAGCGATTAACCACCGTCCAAGCAGCAGCAGATGTACGCCTTTTGCTGTGGGTGACACTCAAGTCATCAAATGGCTTTTCCGGCATGGGTAAATTATTAACGCTTTGACAGGATTTTTCGCACTCGCGGCAACCGATGCAGCGTGTCGTGTCATGTAAAACCCCAAAACTATCCTTAAAGTATGGATAATTTTCTGCAATGGCCGCATCTGCAACTTTCGCCGTAGAAAGGGCGGAGGTCACACCTGCAGTCCCCAAAAATGTAAGGAATTTTCTGCGATTCATTGTGTCCCTCCTTACGGTTTACGCACCGTGTGACAAGTGCCACAAGATGTATTTTGCGGACGCGATACCTGCATTGAGTCATGGCATGTCATGCATTGCAAATGATATGCAGCCTTGAGCGCAGGGCGACCTGGGTTTTGGGGATCTATCCTTGGGGAGTGACACGTTACGCACTTGGGCGGTGTGGCCGACGGCGGACTATTATGGTGACAAGTAGCGCACAAGGCATACTCATTACCACTATGGAAGGCAGCCGCAAGCTTATCTTCACCAATGCGCTTAAGCAAGGAGGTGTAATGACGCTTATGATTAAAGACATTACCTTCAAATTTTTCTGAAATGCCATCAATAACTACAGTAGTAGGAATGGTGTGCACATCTAATTTACCGGTATTTTCAGAAATTTTTTGTGAGCGCTCATGCACTGTCTCAGTGGCAAGTGCGAGGTTTTCTTCACCATCCAGTTCACCCTTAACACCAAGCATAAATTGCTCCTTGGTCATTTTTGGGGTGACGTCATGGCAAGTACCACAATAATCTTTTGCACGCGGCTCTTGCACAATACTGTGACAACCGGCGCATTCGCGGCGCGTAAGATTTTGAGTATGACAGCTTACACAAGAAACGGGGGTTTTGGCATCCCCTGCGCGCTTTGCAATATTTTCTGCATGCATTGCACGTTCAAGGGTGATGAAGTTACCCTCTTCCTTACCCTCTACCGAGTGGCAAGATGAACAGGTCTGCATATCGCCCGTATGGTGGCAGGTTTCACAGTCTTCAACTTTTTGTTCGTGTAATAAGTGGTTAAAGACTACGGGACGCATGCCCGCTGCAAAAGGACTAGGTTTGTCAGTCACCGGAAACATAACAATAGCCGATGGTGCTCCACTTTCTGTGGACTCTAGCTCGGGTGCTGCAGCTTGGGCAATTGAGCCCGTACATAATAAAGCCGCCAGCATAACGCTAGGCATACCCAGCCTCCAAATACATCGCTGTTTTTCTAAAGCGTTTTTCATGTACTTGTCCTTGGTTTAATTAATAATTTTCAAACATCAATCACTCAGACCCCTATTTCAAACACACTAACATTCTACCAAAAAAGTTTGATAGCTTTTTACAGTTAATAGCATTTTAGCAGTTTTTGATTTTTCGTCAAGGCACATTGTGAAAAAAATAATTTTTACACACTTGTGCATTTTGTATATTTGAAGCCAATAAAAAAAATCTTCCACTTTTTCAGCTTAAGATACTACATCTCCCCCTTAATTTTGTGAAAAAAATCTTTTTATTCGATGCTGAAAAACACGTTTCCACGTTTTTTTCAGAAAGGCACGTTCATTCCAAATGCCCTTTGGGGGACGCCAGAAGTGAATTCCATGCCCTTATTTGAGATTAATCAGATTTCAAGAAAATAATTCCCAA
>CAYJHU010000014.1:0-17713 GCA_964369655.1 uncultured Desulfovibrionaceae bacterium
CGCAAATAAACGATGGTCATGCCATCGCCCCCCCTATCCTCAGGAGCCAGCTCAAAACTTTCAATACCGGGGAAGGAGCGCAAAAAGTTGTGTACTTCTTTACGTAAAACACCAGTTCCCCGCCCGTGCACAATTTCCACACTTTCGCGGCTATTCATAATGGCCTTATCCAAAAAGGCACCTAATTGGGTGAGGGCTACATCCGCTCTTTGGCCACGCATGTCAAGACTTAAAAGCGCACCAAAAGAATTTTTGCTGGCATCAAGACGCGTTAATACTCCGCTATTTTTAGGAGTTTTCTCTACTGATACTTTTTCACTCGCACTGTGCCCTGGGGTATTTAAATCCTTCATATCTGCCCATAAGGTCACGCCGCCCATGTCTAATTGTACACGGCTTTTTCTGGTATCTATCTGGCAGACTTTACCTTTTTTTCCAAAGGCTTTATGTAAGACTTCTGAACCAACGCGCAAAGCATCCACGGCCACGGGGCTTGCCCCCGATGTAATCCCAGATTTAGCAGGAGCGTCAAGATTTTCTGCAATTTCAGCACGCAAGGAAGACATGCTCTTTAAGGCTTGCTTATGCGTGGCTTTGCCTTCTTTCCAAGCTTGCAAAAGCTCGGCGGCGCGAGTGCGTACATCATTATAAAGGGCGTTACGCTCTTTTTCGAGTCGCTGTAAAAGTTTTTCCTGCTCGCGTTTTTGCACTTGTTGATCGCGCTTAAGCTCTGAAATGGCCTCTTCTTTTTGCACAGCAAGAACATTTAAGCGCTCAATGAGGGCGCCGGTGTCCTCTCCATCCATGAGCAAATAATGCTCGGCGCGGCGTAAAATACTTTCGGGTAGGCCATGCTCACGTGCCACATCAAGGGCCTGGCTTGCCCCTACCTGATCGTAAGCCAAACAAAATAGGGGACGCTTGGTACTTGGATCAAAAAGCACTGAAGCGGCGCGCGCTTTTTCACGCGTGAGTGCATAGGTTTTTAGAGCCGGAAAGTGCGTTGCCGCCATGACTGTGGCATCCTTATCCAAAAGACCATCAAGCACCGCTTGCGCTAGGGCAGCCCCTTGGGCAGGGTCTGTACCGGCGCCAAATTCATCCAGTAAAATTAAACAATGCCTGCCGGCCTCTTCCCAAGCCTCGGCGAGTTGGCGAATTTGCCCTGTAAATGTAGACACATGGTCCTCAAGGCTTTGTGCATCTCCTATAAAAGCATAGACATGCGTCCAAGCAGGTAAGCGTGCCCCCTGCCCCACCGGCACAGGAAAGCCGCACATACTCATCAGCGCCACAAGGCCAAGAGTTTTTAGACATACAGTTTTACCGCCGGCATTACCACCGGAAATAACCAAACCGCGCTCGCCCTTATTGAGTAAAATATCAATGGGTTGAGCGCTACCGGATAGAGCCAGTAACGGATGGCGAGCCTCGGGTAAGAAAATGTCATCGGGATCAGCGGCATCGTCTTGAGCTGGCTGATTTAGGCCATATAATTGCACAATATGACACTCTGGCGTTGCCAAGGCGCTGTCATTTTTATTATTTTTCTTACTAGACCTATTGACTGTTTTTTCAGGCGCTTGTGACATATTTTGCGCAAGCTTATTAAGCGCCATAAGCACATCAAGACGAGTCAATAAACTTAGTGCATTTTGTACTTCCGGCAAAGCTTCGCGCGTAAGGCTCGTAAGATATTCAATAATTTTACGCTCTTCTTCACGCTCTTGGCGCTTTAAGTCTTGCAAATTGTTATTGACTTCCACGAGGAACATGGGCTCAAAGTAGCAAGTTTCGCCAGTTTGCGAATAATCATGAATAATACCTTGCAAACGCCCCTTAAAATTGCTCTTTAGCGGAAGTACATAGCGGTCGGAAGCAAGAGTCATGAAGTTTTCTTGCATATAATGCGCGATATTATATTCGTTGGCAAAATCCTTTACACGGCGCAGGCAATTTTGATGCAAGCGGCGCAATTCTGTGCGTACCAGCAAGAGCTCAGGAGAACTTTCATCGCGGATATGGCCATCATCATTAAGACAGCGCCCTAGAGCCTTGGTCAGCGCTTCGGGCAAGGGGCAGGATTCCACCAAATTCAATAAGCGCGGACAAGCATGGCGAGCCCTGTCGCCCTCATGCGTATGCGCATAGGCATGAACGGATTGGGCAGCCGTTGCGGCAAGGCGCAAAACCTCACGCAAAGTCCACAAAGCATCCAAATCAAGCACGCTGTGCGGCGCACGCAAAAATGGCATAATACCTGAAATATCAGGGAAAGACACCATGCGGAAAACATCGGAAGTGCCCTCGGCATACATAAGCCATGTACGGCACTCATCATATAATGATGCGGCTTCGGTGGCTTCATACGCGCTGGAAAAAGGGCGCAAGGCCAGAGCCGCCGCCTTGCCTGAGGCAGAGAGGCATTTTTCTGCAAGGTGGTCTAGTACCTTATCAAACTCAAGAGCCGTAATTGTGCGTGCAGTTATCATATTTATTGAGCGAGGCGTTCTTTCACGGTGCTAGAAAGAACTTTGCCATCCACGCGCCCTTTGTACTGCGCCATGATGGCGTTCATAACTTTGCCCATATCGCTGGGTTGCTTGGCGCCGGTGGCCTCAATGGCCGCATCAATAGCTGCTGAAAGCTCTTCTGGCGTGAGCGCTGCAGGTAAATAGGCTTGTAAAATTTCAAGCTCAGCGGCTTCCTTTTCAGCCAAGTCAGGGCGCCCTGCATCATTAAATTGCACTATGGAGTCTTGACGCTGTTTAGCTTGGCGCAAAATAACATCCATCATTTCCGCATCATCAAGCGCACCGTTTGAGCGCTTAAGCTCCACCAAAAGGTTTTTGGCGGCAGTTTTAAGTAAGCGTAATACGTCAAGTTTTAGCTGTTCTTTGGCCTTGTAGGCGGTGATGTAATCTTTATCAATTTGTTCTGAGAGAGTCATGGATAAGCCTTTGATTTTAGAGAAAAACAATAGCGAAAAGCGAGGAATTTGGCTGGCAAATTCCCCGCAAAATGTAGATTTCAAAAGTCTATTAGAACAAAGGCTTAGCCCATGTTCATCTTTCTGATCTTCTTCATAAGGCGCTTTCTGGCAGCGGCCTTTTTCTTCTTACGCATTACGCTAGGCTTTTCGTAGTGTTGACGCTTTTTCATTTCTGAAAGCACACCAGCCTTTTCCACTTGTTTTTTGAAGCGGCGCAAAGCGATATCGAAGTTATAATCGTCTTCGGTAAGGAATACTCCTGGCAAGGAAATCACCCCCTCTTGCGTTAATCGAGAAAGAAACATATAGATGCTTTCGGGAAAAAGCAATATCTTTTTTTTATAAAAATTTTAAAAGAGAAACTGTTGACGCAGTTCATTGAATTTTTTATTTTTACTTGTCAAAACTTTTAACAGCCTGCTAGGAAAACCATATGAAAAGCTTTCAGATTTGTATACCACTGTATTTACTGCTCTACCTAACCATATTTGCGCACAGCGCTGTGGCAAAAATAACTGAACAAAGCATAGACCTAAGCGCTGCATTTAACGGCATAAACGGAACAGCTGTCTTTTATAGCCCCCAAGAAAATCTTTTGCAAATTTACAATAAAGATATGGCACGCATTCAAGCGCCGCCGCAATCGACCTTTAAGATAATCTCCACCCTCATGGGTCTTGAAAATGGCATAATTAAAGATAAAAACAGCAAAATGCGCTATAATGGAACCAAATATTGGCTTGACGCTTGGAATAAGGATGTAAACCTAGCCGAAGCATTTCAATTTTCATGTGTGTGGTATTATCACCAACTTGTCTACGCCATAGAACAAGCAAAGGTCGCAGAATTTTTGAAAAAACTCCATTATGGCAATGAAGATTTAAGCCAGTGGATGGGTAATGGCAGTGACAAGAAAACAGAACTCAATGGCTTTTGGCTCAGTTCTTCCTTAAAAATTTCACCGCTTGAGCAAGTGCAAGTGTTGGCAAATATCTTTGAAGGAAAAAGCTTCATTCAAAGCGACAACATCAAAATCGTGCAAGAAATTATGCAACAAAAGCCCCAAGAGCAAGCACATATTTATGCCAAAACGGGATCCAATGTACGCGGAAAAAGTTGGTTTGTGGGCTATCTCGAGCTAGCAAAAGGCAAAAAGTATTTTGCCTTTTATGTGGATGATGCCAAAGGCGGGGTTAGCGGTGCAAAAGACATAGCCCTTAAGGTTCTTCTGGATAAAGCAAATAAGGATTTACAATAATGACAAAAATGCAAAAACCTTTGCGCGCAACTGTCTTTGGTGGCGGCTCATGGGGCACAGCGCTTGCACAAGTGCTCGCTGATGGCGGACATGAGGTACGCATGTATGTGCGTGATGCTTCAGTAGCTGATTCCATCAACACAGAACACAAAAATTCTCAATATCTTAAGCAATATACACTAAATAAAAACATCATCGCCAGCACAAAGCTCAGCGATTTTACAGAGCAAGACATCTATGTCCTCTCCATACCTTCGCAAAACTTACGAGATTTTTTGCGCTCAGTTAAGGACTATCTACCAAAAAACTGTATTTTAATCAATACTGCCAAGGGTATAGAGCGAAATAGTGGCAATAGCATGTATGAAATAGTCTCTGAAGAACTTGCAGACTTAGAGCCACGCTATGCCATCCTTTCCGGCCCATCTTTTGCCGATGAAGTCATGCAAAATAAACCCACCGCCGTGGTACTTGCTAGCGAGCATCAAGCCTTACTTGAAGAGCTACGCGAAGCTTTTTCTACAAAATATTTCCGCTGTTATTCCTGCAATGACGTGCTTGGAGTAGAGCTTGGCGGAGCGCTTAAAAATATCATGGCCATTGCCGTTGGCCTATGCGACGGGCTTGGCTTTGGGCAAAACAGCCGCGCGGCCCTGCTTACTCGTAGCCTTGCCGAAATGAGCCGCCTTGGACTGTCGCTCGGGGCCAAGGCCGCCACTTTCACCGGTCTTTCAGGCCTTGGGGATTTGTGCCTTACCGCCAACGGGAACCTTTCGCGTAATCGCCAAGTAGGTTTGCGCCTTGGACAAGGTGAGAGCCTCGCTTACATTGTGGACTCCTTAGGAATGGTTGCAGAAGGCGTAAAAACCACCGAAGCCGTGCATGCCATGATTGAAAAGCATAACATCAATGCGCCCATAACCACTGCAGTTTACAATATTTTATATAATAACCTTGCACCGCGGGAATGCGCATTACAGCTCATGCAGCGCGATTTACGTGAGGAATAAGGCTGAGTATTTTGTCATTCTGGACAAAAACACGCAAGCAAGTTAATGTATAAGAAAGGATATTTGCTAAAAAAATCTTTAACACGTGAGGTGCCCATGGAATTGTTTGAAGCCATTAATCAAAGGTATTCATATCGCGGCGAATTTCTTGAAGATGCCGTCAGCACAGAGGACATCAATACCATTTTAGATGCAGGCATTGCCGCACCTGCCGGACTCAATTTGCGCACAACTTCCTTTGTAGTTGTAACTGATCAAGCTCTTTTGGCAGAATTGCAAAAAACCACAAAATTACGCCCTGCTCCCCTCTCGCTCTTACTTTTATCCGAAGAAGTGCCCAACAAATTGCGCCGTGATTTTCAAACCGAAAATTACTGTGTGGTCAGCCAAAATATCATGCTGGCTGTAACCGCCCTTGGCTACGCTACTTGTCTTAACGACATTATCTTTACCTATAGCGAAATAAACAAAGCCGTGCGCAAAACCCTCAACATCCCCAAAAAGAAAAAAATTAAAGCCATTTTTAACATTGGCAAACCCACCACACCGGGCGAAGCTTTACCAAAGCCAAGTCGCAATGAATTTGTGCAATATAACACTTTTGAAGGTTAGTTTTAATTTTCTGGGGGAAACTTTTTTGCCCCCATCAAAAACTTTCAATGCGGCAATACCTTTCCCTTTAAGAAAAATATTGCCGCATTATTTTTAAAGATATTTTTTGTAAAAAAATATTAATCTCTGTGATTACGGACTATCCAAAGGTGATTATCCCCCCTTTGGAGCAGTCGGTGGGTTTGAGAGGCAACGCCTCCCAACAAAAATACTTACACAACCCCTACAATCCTTTTTGCAATAGCTCTCGCAAGCGAGCATGGGCTTTTTCGCCGTCCATGCCTTGCTTTTCAGCTATGTGCGTTAAATTCTCCACGGCATCGCAGGGGCGAATGTAGAGCGGCTGTAAATCATCATGATGGTAGGTGGCGTGCTGCGCTAAAAGATTGAGTGCTTCAAGGCTTGGGCGCTGAATATCCACAAAGCTTATGGGAAGCTTGGCACAGCTTTCTTGTAGATAAGCCCTATTGCTCACAAGTCCGGTACCAAGCATAAAAAGCGGCGTTTGCTTATTACTGAGGCTCTCGACCAACTCCGCAGGCGAAATCAGTAAAACCTCACCCATGGCCGTGGGTAAATCTTCTAGCTTTAAAGCGTCTATATTTTTAGGAAATGTAAAGGAAAAAAACTGTGCATGCACAAGATTGCGACGTGCATGCGTCAACACACAAGCGTGAATTGTTTTTTGTTCTTCAGATGTTGGGAGCTTTTGTAAGGTGAGCATAAGAGTCAGCGCCAAGGCTTGCATATAGTCAATGCCTGCATTGGCAGCGCCGGTAATGCGGCGTATGGCGGCAACAGTACTCATGACAAGTCGCAGGCCCGTGAAACTTCCCGGGCCATGCACACAAGCAAATCGATTAATATCTTGAGGGCTTAATCCATAAAGCTCGCAAACGCTTTGCAAGGCAGGCGTGAGCATTTCTGCTCCGCGAGTGGGCGCATGCAGGCTATGGGCACTTAGCATTTGCCCGTCTGCGCCCTTGCTCACAATTATATCAAGCTGTCCCTCAGCGGCATTGAGCACGCAAGTATAGACATCTGAGGGTAAGCTTGTCATATTTTAATTCCAAAAGTCTTTGATAATACGCCAAATATCATTGAACGTGGCCAATATCATAAGTCCGATAAGCAGGAAGAAACCCACTTGAGTTAAAAACTGACGAATGCGCGGCGATACTGGTCTGCGGATTAGCATTTCAATGGTATAAAACACAATATGTCCGCCGTCGAGCACGGGAATGGGCAAAAGGTTAAGTATACCAAGGTTGATACTAATAAGCGCAGCTAGTGCCAGCACCGGCGCAAGGCCTTGCTCTGCCTGTTGGCCTACCATTTGCGCAATCATGATGGGACCGCCCACTTGGTCAAGAGGCACAACGCGCTGGAAAAGCTTAACAAAGCCTGTCCAAGTAAAGACTACCATATCCCAAGTGCGTACCGCGCCTACCTTGGCTGATTCCCAAAAACCAACGGGGCTGTGATGCACTTCGTTGGCGGCATGAACGCCAATGGCATAGGATTCTACCTCTTCCCCAAAGATATTTTTGCGCTTCATGGTTTTGGCGGTAAGGGTCACATCAATATTTTTCCCTTCACGCTCAATGACCACTTGCATGGGCTTACCCTTGCTTTGCTCGATGGCATCGGCCATGACAGTCCAGTTAGGAATAGGCTTTTGGTCAATATTAACAATTTTATCCTTAGCTTGCAGGCCTGCTTCCGCGGCGGCGCTATTTTCAAGCACTGAACCAACAACCGGCAAAACATATTGCTGACCATAGCCATAAGCAAGGCCCCAGCATAAGATCCATGCCAGTAAAACGTTGGCGGCAGGACCTGCGATAACGACAAGCAAGCGTTGCCACGGCGGACGCAAGGCAAAGCTTTCTTGTTCGGTAAAGCCTTCGGGAAGCTCAGCCCCCACTTCTTCACCCACAAGGGCGCAATAGCCCCCAAGGGGAATTAAGGACAAGCAATATTCTGTTTTACCATAAGTATATTTGAGAAGCTTAGGACCAAATCCAAGGGAAAAAGTGCTCACGCCCATACCAAATGCACGGCCCATAAGGAAGTGCCCTAGCTCGTGGAAAAAAATCAAACCACCAAGGACAATGAGGACATAAAAAATACTTTCTATCATGTTTATTCCTGTTTGTGCGCCAATTCTCGTGTTTGGCGACGGGTTTGTATATCTAATAACTGTATATGTTCTAACACACTTGAAACCTTATCTAAATCATTCCATACAGAGGCCGGTTCTTGCCCCTCAATGGATTGCAAAGCCCTGCGGACTAATTGCGCAATTTGCAAAAATTCGATGCGCCCATCTAAAAATAATTCCACGGCCACTTCATTGGCAGCATTTAAGACAACGCAGGCATCTTGCCCAAGGCGCATGGCTTTTTCTGCCAAGGCAAGGCAAGGAAAGGCGTCGACGTTGGGCTTAGTAAAGCTTAAATCGCCCATGGTGAGTAAATCAAGGGGCGCAACACCACTGTCAACACAGTGCGGCCATGCTATGCAGTGGCTTATGGGCATGCGCATGTCCGGCGTTCCAAGGTGTGCCATATAGGAATTATCCTGAAATTCCACCAAGGAATGGATGATGGATTGCGGATGCACCACCACTCCAAGCTGCTCTGCCTTAAGGCCATATAAATGAAAAGCCTCAATGACTTCCAAACCTTTGTTCATTAAAGTGGCGGAGTCAATGGTAATTTTTGCGCCCATATTCCAATTGGGATGCGCAAGCGCTTCTTGAAGCGTCACATGCTCAAGCTCTGCCTTTGTCTTATTCCGAAATGGACCGCCTGAGGCCGTGAGCACCAGCTTTTTTACATGCGCACTGGGGCGTCCGGCAAGCATTTGAAAAAGCGCGTTATGCTCAGAATCTACGGGCAAAATCACCGCACCGCTCTTGGCACAAACATGACGCAATAAAGTACCTGCAAGCACTAGCGATTCTTTGTTGGCAAGGCAAATAACCTTTCCGGCCTTGGCTGCGGCCATGGTTCCATAAAGCCCTGCCGCGCCCACTTGCGCCGAAAGAACTGTATTCACAGCCGAAAGCTCAGCTATGCTGGCATAACCTTCATTGCCGTACACAATTTCCGGTTTATAATCATTGCCTGCCAAGGAGCGCACAAGCTTACGCAATAAATCCGCGCCGGCTTTATCATAGACAGCTAGGTAAGCAGGGCGAAATTCCGCCGCCTGCTCTGCCAAGCGTTGCACATTAAAGGCACCAGACAGCGCCACCACTTCAAAAAGGTGTGCATTTTGGCGTATGACTTCTAGAGCACTCACCCCAATGGAGCCGGTACTGCCAAGCATGGCAATGCTGCGCGTATTTTCACGCCACTGCGCACTAGGCGCAGCCGAAATATAATTAATGCTACCATCTCTGGCAGGCCAAGGGTATTGCATATTTTCCTTGCTACAATCTTTCTTCATTTGCACAACAAGCAGACCGGTGTCTTAAAAAAAGTTAACCCACTGATCTACCACCGCAAAAGCCGGTAAGGCAAAGAGTACGCTATCTATCCTGTCTAAAACTCCGCCATGTCCTGGGAGCAATGACCCGGAATCTTTTACATTTACCGCACGCTTTAAGGCAGATTCAAACAAGTCCCCAAGCTGTGCAAAGGCGTTAATAAGCACTGCCAAAAGGGCAAATTGCCACCAAGGTGCTACGCCAAGCCAAAGCCCTAGCCCCACGGAAAAGCCTATGCATCCAAGCAATGACCCCACAGAACCTTCAGAGCTTTTTTTAGGGCTAACTCTAGGCCATAGCTTATGCCTTCCAAAATTTATGCCCACATAATAGGCGCAAGTGTCTGAAGCAATAACCAAAATTAATAAAAACAAGAGCTTGGTTGATGTCAAATACATGGTGGGTAAGAGTAATAATGGAATATAGGCAAGCCCCACCAAGAAAATACTTCCCGGGGCAAAATCATCCTTTTCATCTATAATATCAATACGAAAAAGGAAGCTTAAGGCCGTGAGCACAAAGCCTGCACCCAAGAAAACCAAGGCATCTTGCGGACGTTGCATATAGGTGAGGATAAGCATGCCAAAGCCAAGAGCAACACCGCAAATTCTGGTAAGTATGCGTCCGCGCTTGCCCCAAAAAAGAGAGTAAAATTCCCAAAGTGCCACGGCGCAAGCAAAAAGCACCACAACTAGCAATAAATAGCCTCGAAAATACAAGGCAGCACCAACTATGGAGGCAAGTATCAAGCCGGTAATAACTCGGGCTACGTCAAAGGGGGGCTTCATGAAATTTGCTCCTGTGTTTTTCCGAAACGGCGCTTGCGCGATGCATAGCTTTCAAGAGCAAGCTGCAATTCCTTTTCATCAAAATCCGGCCAAAATGTTTTTGAAAAATAAAATTCGCTGTAGGCGCATTGAAAGAGCAAATAATTGCTAATGCGTACTTCGCCGCTGGTGCGGATGACTAAATCGGGGTCAGGCATATTTGTCGTATAAAGACGCGCCCTAAAGGCTTCTTCGTCAATATCTTTTGCGGGCACTTTATCAAGCACAAGCTGACGCGCCGCACGCAAAATCTCGCGGCGGCTGCCATAATTAAGTGCCAAATTAAGTTGCATTTGTGTTGGTTTTTCCTTAGTGCCGGCAGTGCGACTTATGCCGTGAGCTAGTGCCGTGCGGGCAATAAGTGGTAACTCATCCATGTCACCAAGAATATTTAAGGCAATAGATTGCTTTATCATCAGTGGCACTTCTTGCTTCAAAAATTCCACCAGCAATGAAAAAAGCGTGCTGACTTCTTCTTCTGGGCGTTGCCAATTTTCGTGAGAAAAAGTGTATAAAGTAAGATAGGCAACACCAAGCCGGCGACACTCCGTAACAATTTTACGAACTGCCTCAGCCCCGGCCCTATGTCCATCGGTGCGCACAAGCCCTCGCTCCTGCGCCCAGCGTCCATTGCCATCCATAATAATAGCAATGTGTTGCGGTAAATTTTCTACCATGTACCTTGTATCCACTTAAAAAGCATATCAATTATCCAAAGTAGCGCGCTTTCGCCACCAAAGCCGAATTACTTCGGTTTGTTAGATATCCATGATTTCTTTTTCTTTGGCCTGACACTTTTTATCAGCTTCGGCCACGTACTTGTCTGTCAATTTTTGTACATCATCATTGGCTTTTTTCAATTCATCTTCAGAAATGACTTTGTCTTTTTCCAATTTTTTCAGCTGATCATTAGCGTCACGGCGTACATTGCGCACAGCAATTTTAGCATCCTCATTATACTTACGCGAAACTTTAACCAAATCTTTACGACGCTCTTCTGTAAGGGCAGGGATAACAATGCGGATAATCTTTCCGTCGTTAACCGGAGTAAGTCCGAGGTCAGATTTTAAGATAGCCTTTTCCACAGCGGCAAAACCGCCCTTGTCCCAAGGCTGAATGGTGATGGTGCGACTATCAGGAACGGCCACCGACGCCAATTGGTTAACAGGCGTAAGTGATCCATAATAATCAACTTTAATGTCATCAACAAGGCTTGAACTGGCGCGGCCTGTGCGCAATTTTGAAAAATCTTTATCCATGGCGGCCACGGCCTTTTCCATGCGCTCTTCAGCGTCAAAAAGTACTGTATCTTTTGGCATATAGTTATCCTCCAAGCAATCTTAATGAAAATTCTTCACGATTACTTATTAATGTATTTTTTATAACGTCTTTTAATTGCTTACAATGGTGCCCACAGGCTCACCGCAAACGATGCGCGAAATATCTCCACCAAACATTTTGCAAACCAAGATTGGCACATTGTTTTCTTGAGCAAGAGCCAGGGCCGTAGCGTCCATGACCCCAAGGTGCTTAGCAAGCGCTTCATCATAGCTTACAGTGGTATATTTTGTTGCATCAGAAAATTTCATGGGGTCTTTATCATAAACGCCATCCACCTTGGTGGCCTTAATGATGGCATCGCACTGCAACTCCATACCGCGCAAAGCCGCCGCCGTATCGGTGGTAAAATATGGATTTCCCGTACCGGCTGCGCAAATAACCACACGGCCTTTTTCAAGGTGGCGCAAAGCGCGACGGCGAATGTAGGATTCACACACCTCTTGCATGGTAATGGCAGACAAAACTCGGGTGGGATGGCCTTGCTTTTCAAGCATATCCTGCACAGCAAGGGCATTTAGCACCGTGGCAAGCATGCCCATATAGTCGGCAGAAGAGCGCTCCATGCCTTTGGCCGATGAGGATAAACCACGAAAAATATTTCCGCCCCCAATAACCAAGGCAACCTCAAGCCCCATGCTCACCACTGAGCCAACTTCTTTGCAAATTCGTGATACCGTGTCCACATCGATACCTACTTTTTGCTCGCCGGCCAAAGCTTCACCGCTAAGTTTTAACAGTACGCGTTTGTATTTGAGTTCTGACATGTCCTACCCCTGTAGTAAAAATGTTTTTGCATCGTCCACCGCCTGAGTGGACAGCACATAACCATATAATTATACATACTATTTTGCACGTGTCCAGAGAAATAAGTCCCCAAAAATGTAAACTCAGAACAAAAGACTATAATACATAACAAATAAATGACATTTTGTCACTAGTGACAATTGTACGCAAAAAGCAGCGTTTTAAGCTTTTTGTGTTTTTTTTATTTTTTCTGGGGGAGGGAAAACCTTTTTACTGCGATGACATTCTATTAATAATTTTACATCTCGGCGCATATTTTTATGTTCGTTGGAGATTTTAATGGCTTTTTTAACCAAAACGCCCTTTTCAACTTGTTGAAAAGGGCGCATATGGGTTTCCAAAGGGTTTTAACCCTTTGGCGGTGGGTTTGGGAGGCAGAGCCTCCCAACGCAAACACACTAATTAAGCTTTTTTATTGATATAATCTTCAATTTCATTAGCTAGTTTTTCGACAGGTGGAATAAGAGAGATATGCTTAATGTCGCCTTCAATCATGATGGATGGCAAGTTATGCAAGCCAACCTTAGTGATGTAAGCAAGGGTTTCTTTAAACATAATACTACGTTCAACCACTTGCACCTTATCGCCAAATTTTTCGGCGGCGGCTTTTGCGGCGGACACCATATAACCGCAAGCGGCGCAGGTTTGGGAGTCAATGGTGATAACTTCCACAGTAACGTGCTTATTGGCGGCAAAATCGGGCATTTCAATTTCTGGTAAGGTATCGTCGGCCACATAGCTTTCGAGGGCTTTGCGGATAGCTTCGGTATTGTGAACGGCTTGAGCTACGCCTGCAATGTTGGCAGCAGGTGCATCAAAGGGCACGTCGCAGCCAGGAGCAAGGATAAACTTATCGGTACCAAGGGTGTCCATAAGCTCAATGGCGGCCTTTTGATTATCCTGTTGTGTGCCAAGGAGCATGGTGATGGTAAGCTGTAAGTTACCAGACATTACGATATCATAGGTGTCGGTAATTTTTTTAGCTTCGGCAATGTTTACGTTTTCGTCGATGGCAATGCAGCTAGGCTTGGTTTTGCACATGGCGTCGATGTTCTTGGTGGCGTCACCGCACACGAAGAAAGAAGAACGCACGCCGGTTGCTTCTACACGAGCAAAATACTTGGCATAGGCATCATGCAAGAAGGTTTCAAACATTTCTGGAGAAATTTGTGATACTAATGGGTCAACGGCAGCGATAATATCACAACCGGCTTCGATATAGTATTCAGAGAGTTGCCATGCAATCTCACCGCAATAATCCACAAGTTTTTTTACGGATTCTTCATCATCATACATATCCATAAAAATGCCGGTGCCGCGCAAGTGTGAAGCTAAGGTGAAAGGACCGCACACAAGGCCATACATGGCAACATCTGGCTTGGCGGCTTTAAAGCGCTTCATAACATCAACGATAAGGGGGATACGGCCGTCAGTCTTCTTAAGACTTTGAGTAGGAATAACAAAGTCATCGGCTAAAGGATGTGAGCATACGGTGGGAGGGGTGTTTTTATACCAAGTAAGATCGCAACCCAAAATTTCTGCTTCTACTTGCAAGTCAAAAATGGCTGGCATGCCATCTGGCAAATATTGAGCTTCAGCTTCGAGTAAGCATTCAAGATACTTATCCGCATCTTGAAACATTTCGTCGGCTGCATAGCCTTTAAGGTTGGCGATTTGTGAACCTGTATAGGGCACCCATGGTGTACGCTCTACTTTTTCGCCCTTCAAAACCTTAAGAATTAACTCTTTACCTGTCATCTTTTTGTCTCCAAATGTTAATTGTTTACAAGATGCGTCTCTGTGATTGTCGCCATGAGCATCACAGCCGTACCCAGTTGCAAGGGGTCTGCAACATATTTTTATTATTCCCTATTTTATGCACGCAAGATGGCTTTATATAAGGAAATTATTTTTTTGACACATCCTACCGTGCTTCCTTAGAGGAGATGGCAAAAGTAGGATTTATCCTTTTTTGCAAAAACTTTTCTACACTTAGCATATAGTGCTCATAGCGAGCGTCGCTCGCGTCGCTTACATCGTCCGCAAAACTTTGCTCTTCATGAAAAATGCACGTCACAGCGATGGACTCTGATTTATGCGCTATAAGCGTTGGAAATCCATCAATAACTTCACAACTTACCATACCATGCTCTGCCATAATATGCTCACCCAAACTGCGCACGCCCTGAGCATCAAAAAGCTTGTGCTCATAATTAACTTTTTGCAGCGCTTGCAGAGGGCTTTTTGGCCAGTGATTAACAAAGACAGCTGCAAGTTCTTCGAGCAAGTTAACACCAGTGGCAAAATATACAGCCGTTGGCGTTTGACTTGGAAAGCGTGCGTCAATTTCAAGGACTACAAATTTATCCTCATTGATAATGACTTCCAAGTCCATAATACCGCGTAAATCCAGCGCGCATGCAAGCTTTATGGCTTCTTCTTGCAGATCATGCTCCATACGCGTACTTAAGCCGGATGGAGTAGTTACGCCGCAACAATCAAAATCCGCATCCATATGCAAAGCCGTAACCGCATAGGCCTTATAATGCCCTCTAATGCCGCACACTTCCACCGAATATGACGGGCCTTCGTGGTAGGCCTCAAAAATCCAATCTTTCGTAGCCAGCCCTTGAGCAAATACATCCAAAAAGTCCTGCATATTTTGAAAAACCTGCACCCCCTTACTTCCACTGCCCCCAGAAGGTTTAGCAAGCAAAGGAAAGCTCATATCCTCAACATGACGAAAAGGCTGCGGGATAGGACTGTGACAATACTCAAAAAAATCCCTGCTTAGGAGCTTTGAAGAAGTAATGGCATAAGACTTTAAATCATACGCAAAAGCTATGTTTTCATATTCGCAGAAATCATGCAAAATGTCTAGAGTAATTTTGTTTTCTAGGGCAGGAATAACGAGGTGTGCAGATTTAAACAGCTGTAATATTGTGTTATGATCGGAATTATTTTTATCTTCAAGGCAGCGTAAATCAGCCTGAACAAAGGTTGAGGCTAAAGGCCGAGCTGGTGGGGCTGTTTTTTTGTCAATGAGCACCGTCTCAAAGCCGGCTTGCTTAGCTAAAAAACAAAGCTCAACCCCTTGCAAGCCGCCACCGCAAATGACTATGCGCATGTGGCACCTCGATTAGTATTTTGCGCTATTTTCAGAGAATTGCCACATGTATGAACAATTCTGAGTGACTGAGATTGCTCTACCCTTAATTGAATTTCATTGAATTTCATTTAACACCTTACAGTATCGCCAGCAAAATCTAAATTGGGGTTCATATCATTTACCCCGAAGCTGACGCTTATCCCCAACTCGAATGGTAATTTTTTCTTTATCCATATATTCTAATAGTGCAATTAGGTACTTACGAGAAATCCCGTCAAGAATATCCTTAAGGGAGCCAGGGTCTAGGTCATCATTATTTTCAAACCATGCACGCACCCGCACCACAATATCTTGCATGGCCTCAGCACTATAATACATGCCGTCCTTGACCTTTACTATAAGTTTTTCATCCACAAGAATTTTGATGAGCGGTGCGGCTTTTTTAAGTTCCACATTGCATTCTTCCAGCACATCTTTCATGTTGGGCGGTGTTAGCCCTGCTCCTACGTGGGCGGTGAGGATTTTTTCACGCAGTGCCGAATCGTCTTGACCAAGCTCCACCGCATGTGAGGTTAAGCGCAAAACATCGCCCTCAACCACAAGGCTTCCATCCTTAAGGCAACGCTCCACCACAAGGTGCGCTAATTTTGGTGGTAATTTCTGACAAAGCACTCCACGTGCCATACCGGCCTTAAGAGGGTTTTTCTTATGAAAATCTAAGGCTTGTGCAAGACACATCTCCATAAGCTCACCAAGCACACGTGTAAAAATATAGCGCTTTTTTTCCTTATCAAAGCAGGTAAGTTTGGCGCCGAGGGTTGGCAATAATTTTTCCAATTTTTTAGCATTGGCATGAGTTTGTACCAGCATTTCGGCAAAGCTTAAGCCTTTTGCGCCGGCAAGTTCCAATTGCGCTAGAAGACGATCTTCGAGTTTTTCGAGTTTTTGTAATGAGTTTAGCAAAGCAAGACGTGCATCAAAATCCTTCAGCTTGCGGCGCAACGGCTCTGGCATGGGATGTACCAAGATTCCGCCAGCCACAGTGCGTAAAGGAGAATAGGCGCGCACCACGCAGCGGTCGCCATACACCCCCACCATGGGCTCATTAAAGCGAATTTCCGTAAGGGCACTTTGGCCGGGCTCAAGCCTATCTCTATCAAAAAAATACAGCCGCGCCGATACTTCGCGAGCACCGTGGTGAAAGTGAATTTCTGTGCGGGCGCGCAAGGCTCGCGGCGCCGAAGAAAGGCATTGCAAATGCACCATCCAGCGCGTACTTGGAAAAAGCGTGTCTGGGTGCGCAAGAACCGCCCCTCTTTGCACTTCACCCACCTCCACATTGAGCACATTTAAGGCGCAGCGCTGGCCAGCACCGGCCTCTTCGGTGGCCTTGCCATGCCATTGAATACCACGGATTTTTGTTTCCACTTCATCGGGCATAAAGACCGCATCATCGCCAATATGTACACCGCCGGCGAGCAAAGTTCCTGTAACTACAGTGCCATGCCCTTTCATGGAAAAAATTCTATCCACCGGCAAACGGAAGATAGAAGATTCGCGCTCGGGGCTTAAGGATTGCACACAAGAAAAAATATGCGCGCGCAGTTCATCAAGTCCCTGCTTGGTAATGGATGAAACGGGAAACATAGGGGCGTTTTCAAGGAAGGTGCCTTGCAGGAAGTTTTTAATGTCTTCTTGAACTAGACCAAGCCATTCCTCATCTACCATATCAAGTTTGGTCAGCGCCACAAAGCCATGGCGTATGCCAAGTAAGGAGCAAATTTCTAAATGTTCGCGTGTTTGCGGCATGATGCCTTCATCGGCAGCAATAACCAGCATAACAAAGTCAATTCCCGCAGCTCCGGCCACCATGTTTTTGACAAAACGCTCATGCCCAGGCACGTCCACAATGCCAAGATGCGTTCCGTCAGGCAGTGGAAGGTTAGCAAAACCAAGCTCAATGGTGATGCCGCGGCGCTTTTCTTCCTCGAGGCGATCGCAATCAATGCCAGTGAGTGCGCGCACAAGAGTAGTTTTTCCGTGATCGATATGCCCTGCTGAACCAAGAACTAGCGACATAATAGCTCCTTGCGGTGAATGTATCCCGTAAAACGAGAGCTCTGCACAATTATCTTCAAATATAACTTTGCTGTTAAACTTAAAAAAATTGTTCAAACAACAAAAATCTATATGCAGAGCAAAAGGCACAAAAATCAATCGTTTATCGGCGCAAATAAATTGCGCCTACTTTTGATTTTCGGTCG